>NZ_JAOCFV010000004.1:0-188780 GCF_029842145.1 Stenotrophomonas sp. GD03794 | reverse complement strand
TTGGTAGGTGCCAACCTTGGTTGGCACACGGGAGGTCAACAGCGCCCACCAAGGTGGGCGACTACCGGGTGGCGTGACCGGGTAGGTGCCAACCTTGGTGGGCACGCAGGACGTCAGCGGGATCGAAACCGCAACCCCACCCGTGCGCCACCGATCGGGGCGGTATCAATCATCAGGGTCGCACCATGCCGCTGTGCGATCTCGGCCACGATCGCCAGACCCAGCCCGCAGCCATCGCCTTCGCTGCTGGCCCGGTAGAAGCGTTCCGTGACGCGTCCGCGTTCGGCCTCGGCAATGCCGGCGCCGTCATCATCCACCCATGCCTGGACGCCTTCGCCATTCTGCTGCAGGCCCAGGGTGATCACACCACGCAGGCCACCGTAGCGCAGCGCGTTGTCCAGCAGGTTGCCCAACGCCTCGCGCAGCAGCTGCGGGTCGCCCTGTACCTGCACGCCGTCGTCGGGCCCGTCGTAACCCAGGTCCACGCCCGCCGCCAACGCACGGTCGGCGTAGCGCTCCACCACGCCACGTGCCAGCACGGCCAGATCCACCGGGTGCAGCGGCAGCGCGCTGCCCTGCGGGTCTTCGGAACGGCTGAGCATCAGCAGCTGGTTGACCAGGTGCTGCAGCCGCGCCAGCCCGGCCAGCGTGCCGGACAACGCCAGCTGCTGGGCCTGCGGATCGTGCTGGCGCAATGAACTCTCCAGCTCCACCTGCATGGCCGCCAACGGTGTGCGCAGCTGATGTGCGGCGTTGCTGACGAAGCGGCGTTGCGCCCCCTGCATCGCGTCCAGGCGCTGCAGCAAGGCGTTGTAGGCCTCCACCGCCGGCCAGAGTTCGCGGGGAGCTTCCTGCGCCGGGTCCAGCGGCGCCAATGGATCCGGCCGCGGGCTGGCCAGCTTCCGTGCGACCAGGTTGGCGTGGCGTGCGGCGGCGCCGGTGCCGGACCAGGCCAGCCACGCCGCCAGTGCCAGGATCGCGGCCTGGAACGGAACGCTGGTCAGCAGCAGCTTGCGTTCCAGCCGGTGACGCTTGCGCAGCGTCTCGGCCACGCGCAGCCGGATGTCATGGCCCGGCCCGGCGCTGACCACCACTTCGACCATGCGCACCGGCTGCCCACGCAGGCGGGCATCGTAGTAGACCGCGTCGTCATCCGCGGCAGCGCTCGCCGGGCGCGGCAATGCTTCGGGCAGGTCGCCATACAGGCGCCCGCCTGCAGCGTCGACCACCTCGCCATGCACTTCGTCGGCGGTGTCCCAGGTGAACATGCGCGATACGGCCGGGGTGATCTCGATCGAGGCGCGGCCATCCTGCACGGTCACCAGCTCGGACAATGACATCGCCGAGTCCAGCAGCCAGCGGTCGTAGACCTGGCCGGCGTAGAAGCGCGCCAGCGCGAACGAACCTACTGCGCTGCACAGCAGCAGCACCAGCAGCGGCAGCCACAGGCGTCGCAGCAGCAGGCCGCGCAGGCTGTGCACGCGCTCAGTCACCCACGGCCTCCAGCCGGTAGCCAAGGCCACGCAACATGCGGATGCCGACGCCGGCGCGCGCCTGTTCCAGCTTGCGGCGCAGGCGGCTGACATGCACCTCGATCACCGACAGGTTGGCCTCGTGGTCCCAGCTGTACAACGCATCGAACAACCGCTGCTTGGTGACGGTGCGGCCCGGATGCTGCATCAGCGCTTCGACCAGAGACAGCTCGCGTGCGGTCAGCTCGATGCGCTGGCCTTCCACCTGCACTTCATTGCGGATGCTGTCGAAGCACAGCCGGCCGAGTCGCTTCTGTGCCGGCGCATCGCTGCGGCGGCGTGACAGCGCACGCAGGCGGGCTTCCAGCTCACCCAGTGCGAATGGCTTGGCCAGGTAATCATCGCCACCGCGGTCGAGACCGAGGATGCGGTCCTCCACGCCATCGCGCGCAGTGAGGATCAGCACCGGCAGGGTAGCGCCGTCGTTGCGCAGCCGCGAGAGCAGGTCGAGGCCATCCACGTCCGGCAACGAAAGGTCGAGCACCATGACGTCATATGGGGTACTGGCCAGCGCGGCCGGCGCGTGCAGCCCGCGCGGGAGGTGGTCGCACAGATGACCGGCGCCCTGCAGGGCACGGATCAGTCCATCGGCCAGTGCGGCGTCGTCTTCGATCAGCAGGATTCGCATTGCAAGCTTCGTGCAAGGTTGGGGCAAGTTTGGCGCAAGTCCGTCACCTTACCGTGACGTGCATGAATTTCTCCCCTCGTCTTGCGGTCGTGCTGGCCGCCCTTTTGTGCGCGCCTGCGGCTTCGGCGCTGTCCCTGGCAGAAGCGCAGCGTGCAATGGAAGCGCACAACCCGGACCTGCGCGCCGCGGCACTGGAGCTGCGCGGGGTGCAGGGTGACGCGCAGACGGCGGCGCTGCGCCCGGCCACCGAGCTGTCGATCGGCACCAGCAAGATCAGCCCCAAGCACGGCATCGGTCCTGGACGTTGGCAGGACAAGCGGGTGGACAGCACCGTGGGCCTGGGCTGGACCTGGGAACGCGGTGGCAAGCGTGCATTGCGCGTTCGCCAGGCGGAAGCGCTGCTGGAGGTGGCCGGACTGGACATGCTCGATACCCGGCGCCGCCAGCAGGTGGCGCTGCATGAAGCCTATTTCGGCCTGAAGGGCGCGCAGGAGCGGGTGCAGATTGCCGACGCCAACCGGCAGAGTTCGGCCGAGCAGATGGCGGCGGCCGACAAGCAGGTCGCGACAGGGGCGATGGCACCGGTGGATCGCGCGCGGCTGGCGGTGGACGACCTCGCCGTAGCCGACGCGTCACGCGAGGCAGCATTGGATCTGCGCGATGCACGGCATGCGCTGGGCCTGCTGCTGGGCAGCGATGACAGCCGCGACCTCAGTGCCGATGACCCCTGGCCGGATGCCAGCAGCGTGGCCGATGTACGCGCGTTCGACCCGCAGCAGCGTGCCGACCTGCGTGCCGCGCGTTCGCGCCTGGTCGCGGCCGACGCAGGCGTGGCTCTGGCGCGCAGCGAGCGCCATCGCGATATCCAGCTGGGTGTGGAGGCCGAACGTGAGCCGACCGACATCAGCGGTGTTACCTGGGGCGTGTCGTTGACCATTCCGCTGGGGGGGCCGTCGCGCGCGCGCGGCGCGATCCAGCGTGCCGAGGCGGACCGTGACAGCGCCGCGCTGGAGCTGCAGGTGCTGCAGCGCGAAGCACGCGCCGAACTGGACCAGCTGCAGGCCAGCGCGCAGTCCGCCGCGCAGCGTCGCAGCGACTATGAGGGACTGCAGTCCGACGCCGCACGCAGGGCGGTGCAGGGCATCGAACTGGCGTACCGGCGCGGTGCCGCCAACCTGACCGATCTGCTGGATGCGCGCCGCAGCTGGCGCGACTTCGAGGCCGCGCTGATCGAGGCGCGCACCGACCATGCCATTGCCCTGGTGCGCTGGGAAGCCGCCACATCCGTTGCCGAAGGAGAATCCCGATGAAGTCCACCGCCGCCCATCGCCCACGGGCGCGACATGCCGTGCTGCCGGCGTTGCTGGCGCTGGCCCTGCTGAGCGGCTGTGGCCGCGAGCCAGCGTCCTATACCGAGGATGCGCCCCAGGTCAGCGCGGGCCAGATCCAGTTTCCCGCCGAAAGCCGCCAGCTGGACGTGCTGCGCAGCGAGGCGGTGACCGCCGGCGCCAGCGCCAGCCTGCAGCTGCCGGGCCGGGTGGTCTGGGATGAGACGCGCTCCAGCGCACTGCACACGCCGTTGCCGGGTCAGGTGGCGCGCATCGAGGCGCAGCCGGGGCAGAACGTGAAGGCCGGCCAGGTGATCGCCTGGATCACCTCACCCGAGTTCGGCCAGGCCCAGGCGGAGGGCGTGCGTGGCCGTGCCGAGCTGCAGCAGGCGCGCAAGGAGCTGGACCGTACCCGTGAACTGCATGCCGCGGGCGTGGCCTCTGGCCGTGAGCTGGATGAAGCCGAGGCGAATTTCGCTGGCAGCCAGGCGGATCATGCACGCGCGACCGCGTTCGCCAGGGCCTACGGCAATGGCCAGCGTGTGGACCAGCGCCTGCCGCTGCGCGCGCCCATTGATGGCGTGCTGGTGGAGCGGCGGATGAGCCCGGGCATGTCGGTCAGCCCCGACAGTGAACAACCCTTGGCGGTGATCGGCGATCCGGACCGGCTGTGGTTGCTGCTGGACATCCCCGAAAGCCTGGCGGGACGGCTCAAGGCGGGCATGCAGGTCAGCGTGCCGGGCGCAGATGGCCAGCCGCTGCAGGCGACCCTGCAGCATGTGGACGATTTCGTCGACAGCGAGCGCCGCGTGGTGCAGGCTCGCGCCGAGCTGGACAACCGTGCACGCGGCTTCAAGGCCGGGCAGTACGTGCGTGCCCAGGTAGCATTGGCGGCCGAGGGCGGGGTCTCGCTGCCCGATGCGGCGGTGCTGCTGATCGACGGCAAGCAGGTCGTGTTCGTGGAGGAGGGCAAGGGCCGCTACGTGCGCCACGCCGTGCACGCCGAGGAGCTGGGTGACGGCCGACTGTGGGTGCGTGACGGCCTGGCGGCTGGCAGCAGGGTGGTGGTCGAAGGGGGCCTGCTGCTGCAGCAGCTGGTCGACAGCGCGCCGGCAGCGGCCAGCACCGGCACGGGGCATGCGGCCCCATGATCGATCGCCTGATTGCCTATTGCCTGCGCCAGCCGCTGATGGTGATGCTGGCACTGCTGTTGTTCATCGGCGGCGGTATCGCCGCGTTCCGCGTGCTGCCGGTGGAGGCCTTCCCGGATGTATCCGACACCCAGGTGACGGTGGTGTCGCTGCACCCGGGCCGCGCCGCCGAAGAGGTGGAGCGCGAAGTGACGATGCCGCTGGAAGTGGCCTTGTCCGGCATTCCGCATTCGGTGCGGGTGTTCTCGCACACGCAGTTCGGCTTGTCGATGATCATCCTGACCTTCGACGACAAGGCCGACGACTATTTCGCGCGGCAGCAGGTGCTTGAACGCCTGCAGGGCGTGGAGCTGCCGGAGGGCGTGACCCCGGAGCTGGAGGCGATGAGTTCGGCGGTGGGCGAGATCTACCGCTACGTACTCAAAGGCCCGCACATGACGCCGACCCAGCTGCGCACGGTGCAGGAATGGACGATGGAGCGCAGCCTGCGCACCGTGCCGGGCGTGGCCGATGTGATCAGCTTCGGCGGGTTCGCGCGCACCTTCCAGGTCAAACCGGACCTGGACAAGCTGCGTGATCGCGGCATCAGCCTCGGTGAATTCGCCGAGGCGCTGGAGAAAGGCAGCTCCAATGCCGGCGGCGGCTACGTGGAGCGTGGCCAGCAGCAGTTCCTGATCCGCGGCGTGGGCCTGATGCGTTCGCCGGGTGACATCGGCAACGTGGTGGTGGCGCAGCGCGGCGGTACGCCGATCCTGGTGCGCGACCTGGCCAGCATCGCCGATACCGGCCTGCCACGGCAGGGCCTGGTCGGCCAGGACGACAATGACGATGCGGTGTTCGGCATGGTGCTCATGCGCAAGGGCGAGAATCCGTCCGACGTGCTCGACGCCCTGCATGCGCGCATCGCCGAGATCGAAGCGAACCAGCTGCCGGCCGGGGTCAGCATCGAGCCGTTCTACGACCGCTCCTGGCTGGTGTCGACCACCTTGAAGACCGTCTTCCGCAACCTGCTGGAAGGTGCGGTGCTGGTGTTCCTGGTGCTATGGCTGTTCCTGTACAACGCCCGCGCCGCGCTGATCGTGGCGGCGATGATGCCGCTGGCGCTGTTGTCGACCTTCCTTGGCCTGCACCTGTGGGGCGTGCCGGCCAACCTGCTGTCCTTGGGTGCGATGGACTTCGGCATCATCATCGATGGCGCGGTGATCGTCACCGAGCACATCGTCTCGCGATTGTCGAAGCTGCCACCTACGGCTGATCGGAAGACGCGGTTCTCGACCATTCTTTCAGCCGCATCGGAAGTGGGCCGGCCGACGTTCTTCTCGATGCTGATCATCATCGCCGCGCACATCCCGATCTTCACCCTGCAGCGCCAGGAAGGCCGCATGTTCGCGCCGATGGCGTACTCGGTGACCTCGGCCCTGATCGGTGCGTTGATCCTGGCGCTGACCGTGGTGCCGCTGTTCTGCTACTGGTGGCTGCGACGGGACCGCATGCGCGATGGCAATCCGCTGATGGACCGCCTGACCGGCTGGTACCGGCCGATCCTGGAGCGTGCGTTGGCCCGACCGCGTGCGGTGGTGCTGACCGCGGTCGCATTGCTGGTGGGTACGTTGGCATTGGGTACCCGCCTGGGCTCGGAGTTCCTGCCCGAGCTGGACGAGGGCTCGATCTGGCTGACCGCCACGCTTGACCCCAGCACCAGCCTGGCCGAAGCACAGCAGCAGTCGCGGCGCATCCGCGAGCTGGTTGGAACCTTCCCGCAGGTATCGACGGTGGTGGCCAAGCTGGGGCGGCCGGAAGACGGCTCCGATGCCAAGGGCGCCAACCAGATCGAGGCACTGGTGGCGTTGAAGCCGGAGAAGGAATGGCCGAAGGGGGTGGACAAGCGGCAGCTGGTGAGCGACCTGCAGCGCACGCTGGAGCAGCGCATTCCGGGGCCGGAGTTCTCGATCTCGCAGCCGGTGCGCGACAACATCCTGGAGAGCATCTCGCAGATCAAGGGCCAAGTGGTGATCAAGGTCAGTGGCTCGGACCTTGACGTGCTGAACCGGCAGGCGCAGGCGATCCTGGGCCAGGTGCGTGGCGTGGAGGGCGTGGAGAGTGCCTTCATCGACCGTGATGGCTCCTTGCCGCAGCTGCAGATCGAGATCGACCGCGACCGCGCCGCGCGCTATGGCCTGAACGTGCGCGACATCGACGAAGTGATCGAGACTGCACTGGGCGGGCGCCAGGTCGGCGAGCTGTGGGAGGGCGACCGCAGGTTCCCGATCACGTTGCGCCTGGACGATGCCGACCGTGACCTGCAACGGCTGCGTACGGTGCCGGTGGGCATCGGCGATGGCCACACGGTGACGTTGTCCGACGTGGCCGACTTCCGCATGGCCAGCGGCGCGATCAATATCTCGCGCGAGAACGCACAGCGGGTCAAGGCGGTCAGCATCTTCATCGCTGGTCGTGACATGGGCAGCGTGGTGGCCGACATGCGCAAGCGCGTGGACGCCAGCGTGCAGCTGCCGGAAGGCTACCGGCTGGAGTGGTCCGGCGAGTTCGAGAACCAGCAGCGTGCGATGAAGCGGCTGGGCTGGGTGATTCCGCTGTCGGTGCTGATCATCTTCGTGCTGCTGTTCGATGCCTTCAAGGACATCAGCAGCGCGGCACTGATCCTGGCCAACGTGCCCCTGGCGATGATCGGCGGCATCCTGGCCCTGTGGCTGACCGGCATTCCGCTGTCGGTGTCGGCGGCCATCGGCTTCATTGCATTGTTCGGGCAGGCGGTGCTGAACGGCGTGGTGATGCTCAGTCGCTTCGCCCAGCTGCGCGAGCAGGGCATGGACCTGCTGCAGTCGGTGGTGCAGGGTTCGCTGCAGCGCCTGCGTACGGTGCTGATGACCGCACTGCTGGCGATGTTCGGCCTGCTGCCGATGGCGACCTCGCATGCGATCGGTGCAGAGACCCAGAAGCCGCTGGCGGTGGTGGTGATCGGTGGCCTGCTGTCGGCAATGCTGCTGACCCTGCTGGTACTGCCGACGCTCTACTACTGGGTGCACCGACGCCGCGAGGCGCGGACGGGCTGACGATAATGTAGAGCCGAGCCCATGCTCGGCTGCTTCTGGCTTCTGCGCGAAGAGTAGCCGAGCATGGGCTCGGCTCTACAGTAGCGCCACGACTCGAGCGGATCCGCCAGCCTTACTGCGCCATGCCCTGCCAGGCGATCATCATCGGTACGATCAACAGGCCCAGGCAACTGACGCACAGCACCGTCGTGGTGATGTGGAAGAGCCAGAAACGGCCTGGCGTTTCAGCACGCCATACCTTCTTGGCGATGTTGACGCCCCAGATCGTAAAGCCATCGGCGATGCCACCCAGGAAGAAGCAAAGGGTGGCCAGTGCCCACAGCACCCAGATCAGCGCCATCGCCAGATTGCGTACGTCGCCACGCAGCGAGGACCACAGCACCAGCGTCGCCAGCGCCAACAGGCCTCCCAGCAGAAACGTGATCATCCAGAGTCGATACCAGATGCCCGGCCTTTCCATGCGCGTGCCCCCTCCGTTTGGCCGAGCATAGCCAGTCCGGTGGTCCTTACACCATCCCGCCATTGGCGCGCAGCACCTGGCCGTTGATCCACCCGCCATCAGCACCGGCCAGGAAGGCCACCGCACCGGCGATGTCCTCCGGCGTACCCAGCCGCTCCAGGGGATTCATCTTCGCCAACCGCTCGATCAGCTCCGGTGACTTGCCCTCCAGGAACAGGTCGGTGGCGGTCGGGCCGGGCGCCACTGCATTCACGGTGATGTTGCGCCCGCGCAGCTCCTTGCTGAGGATCGCGCCCATCGTCTCCACCGCCGCCTTGCTGGCGGCATACACGCTGTAGTTCTCCAGTCTGATGCCGACCACGCTGGTGGACAGGCTGATCAGGCGGCCGCCGTCGCGCACCCGTCGCGCGCTCTCGCGCAGCACTTTGAACGCGCCCTTGAGGTTGATGCCGATCACCCGCTCGAACAGGGCATCGTCGCTGTCGGCCAGCGGCGCCAACTGCAGCACGCCGGCACTGTTCACCACTACGTCGATACCGCCGAAGCGCGCCTCGATGGCGTCGAACAGTTGGCGCACCGCCTGCGGGTCGGCGACATCGGCCTGCAGCGCGATGGCCTGTGCGCCGGTGGCGTTGAGTTCGGCGGCCAGTGCCTCGGCATCATCGCGGCGGCCGGCATAGTTGATCACCACGTCATGGCCATCGGCGGCGAGCCGCCGGGAAATGGCGGCGCCGATGCCGCGGGAACCACCGGTGACCAGGGCGATGCGATTGGGGGAGGTGGGCATGATCCGGTCCAGCAGGCACGCCGGAGTGGCGCAGGGCCATCTTCGCCATCTTGCCCGGTCGGATAATCATGCATAATCCGCCAACATCATCCGGGTAGCCGAACAATGGACCGATTCACGGCCATGCGCGCCTTCGTCCGTATCGTCGAGCGCCGCAGCTTCACCCGTGCTTCCGAGGACCTGGGCCTGCCGCGGGCCACGGTGACCGACGCGATCAAGGCGCTGGAGAATCGGCTGGGCGTGCGCCTGTTGCACCGGACCACCCGGCTGGTGGTGCCCACCCTGGAGGGCGAGGCCTTCTATGGCCGTTGCCTGCGCCTGATCGCCGACATGGACGATGCCGAAGCCGCGTTCCGTGACGTGCCGCCGCGCGGCCCGCTGCGCATTGAAGTGCACGGCACGCTGGGCCGGCACCTGCTGTTTCCGCACCTGACGGAATTCCTGCAGCGCTACCCGGAGATCGAACTGGAGGTCAGCGAAGGGGACCGCTACGTCGATCTGTTGCGCGAGGGCGTGGATGCGGCGCTGCGTGTCGGTATCCTGGCCGACAGCGATCTGGCGGCGCGGCGGTTGACGCTGCTGCGCGAGGTCACCGTGGCTTCGCCAGGCTACGCGCAGGTGCACGGCGTGCCCGGGACCATCGAATCGCTGGAGCAAGGCCACCAGATGGTCGGCTACCGCTCCAGTGCCACCGGCCAGCTGATTCCACTGGAATTCCAGCAGGGCGCGCAGGTGCGTTACGTTCCACTGCCGGCCCGGGTGCGTGTTTCCGGTGCGGATGCTTTCCTCGGTGCCGCGCTGGCAGGGCTGGGCATCATCCAGGCGCCGCGCTACCGGATGGATCCGTACATTGCGCGCGGGCAACTGGTCGAGCTGCTGCCGGACACACCGCCGACACCGAGCCCGTTGAGCCTGGTCTACCCGCGCAACCGCACGCCATCGCCGCGGCTGCGGGTGTTCATCGACTGGGTAGCCGGGGTGTTCGACCAGATGAGGTAGTGCCGGCCGCTGGCCGGCAACTGCAACACGCTTGATGTGCCAAGGTTGCCGGCCAGCGGCCGGCACTACCGGGCCGCTGCGCTGGGCAGCACCAGCTCGAACACGGTGCCGGTGTCGTCGGAGGCCACGCTCACCGTTCCGCCATGTGCCTGTGCAATCGCACGGGTGATCGCCAGGCCCAGGCCGGCGCCCTCGTGGCGGCCACGCTCGCCGCGATAGAAGCGGTCGAACAGGCGCGGCAGCGCTTCGGTGGCAATCGGTGCCCCCGCGTTGTGCACGCTTACCCGGCAGCGGCCGCCGTCCTCGTGCAGCCGTACCTGCACGTCGCTGCCTGCCGCCGCATGCTTCAACGCATTCGACAGCAGATTGGCGATCGCACGGTGCAGCATCAAGCGGTTGCCTTCCACGCTCGCCACGCCGTCGCGGCGCAGGCTCAGCTGGCGGTCCTCGGCCAGCAGTTCGTAGAACTCCAGCAGCGAATCCACCACCGCATCCAGTGCCACCGGCTCGCGCGAAGGCAGTGCCCCCGGCGCTTCGGCCTGCGCCAGATACAGCAGGTCGCCCACGGTCTGCGCCAGCTGCTGCAGCTCCTCGGCACAGGACGCCAGCGTCTCGCGATAGGCCTCGTTGCTGCGTGGGTGGGCCAGCACCACCTGTACCTGGGTCAGCATGTTGGTGATCGGCGTGCGCAGCTCATGGGCCAGATCACCAGAGAACTCGGTCAACCGCGCGAAATCCTGCTGAAGCCGTGCCAGCATGCCGTTCAGGGTCTGCGCCAGCTGTTCCAGCTCGGCCGGGGCGCTGTGTGCGCTCAGGCGCCGCTGCAGTCGGCCGGCGGTGATCTGCCGGGCTTCATCGGCCAACGTGCGCAGCGGTCGCAGCGTGCGTCGCACGACGTAGCCCCCCAGCAGGCTGCTGGCCACGGCGGCACCGATGATCGCGATCGCCAGCAGGTGGCGGAAGCGCTGCAGGAAGTCGGCGTGGCGGGCATCGTCGATGGCCAGCAGGATGACCAGCTGCCTGCCGTCGGCAAGGGTCTGGCGCAGGTGCAGGGCATGCATGCAGCGGCCATCGGCAAGGATCCAGTCGTGCCGACGCGGGGTGGTGTCGATGGGCTGGCTGCGAGCGTGTTCGCGCAGCAGTGCCGGTGCGGTGGAAAACAGCACGGTGCCGCGCCCGTCGACAATATGGAAGGCGATGTCCGGATGGTGGCCCAGCGCCTCTGCCAGGCGCAGCCCGCGAGCCGGCGCGGGCCCATTGCCGGCCAGGTCACGGATCAGCGCAACCTTGTTTTCCAGTTCGGTGAAATCCTGGGCGACCAGGTCGTGGCGGGCACTGACATAGATCGCCACGCCCAGTGCCGCCAGCACCAGCGTGGCGACGGTGGCGAACAGCAGCGTCAGCCGCACCGCGATGGAACGGCGCAGGCTCATCCGCCGGGCGTGGCGCCGCCGTCCGGCGCCTCCATCACATAGCCCATGCCGCGTACCGTGACGATCAGCTTGGCATCGAAGTCGTCGTCGATCTTCGCGCGCAGGCGGCGGATCGCCACGTCGATCACGTTGGTGTCGCTGTCGAAGTTCATGTCCCATACCTGCGAGGCGATCAGCGACCGCGGCAACACTTCGCCACGGCGGCGCGCCAGCAGCTCCAGCAGGGTGTACTCCTTCTGGCTGAGGGAGATGCGCTGGCCGCCGCGTTCCACCCGGCGGCGCAGGGTATCCACCACCAGGTCGGCAATGACGATGCGTTCGGCCTGCGGCACGGCCTGGCCGCGACGCAGCAGGGTGCGCACGCGCGCCAGCAGTTCGGCAAAGGCGAACGGCTTGGCCAGGTAGTCGTCGGCGCCCAGTTCCAGGCCCTGCACGCGGTCGGCGATGCTGCTGCGGGCGGTCAGGAACAGCACCGGTGTCTGCCACCCTCCGGCGCGCAGTCGTGACAGCACGTTCCAGCCATCCAGGCCGGGCAGCATCACATCGAGGATGACCAGCTGGTACTCGCCACTACCGGCCAGATGCAGCCCGTCGACTCCGTTGCAGGCGAGGTCGACCACGTAGCCGGCCTCGATCAGGCCCTGGCGCAGGTAGTTGCCGGTCTTGGGTTCGTCTTCGACGATCAGCAGTTTCATGGTGCGCCCATCATCGCAGCTTGGGCCCGTACCGGAACGGATCGGTCATGTCAGTGGGTCCAGCGTGCCAAGCACGGCGACGCAGGCCAGCACCAGCAGCGCCAGCACCGATTCGCAGGCCAGGCTGTGGCGGAGTGAGCGCAGCGGCCTGGGTTGCCAGCCGCCACGGATGGAGACCGCCAGCGCTGGCACCAGCCGCCAGCGATGCAGCGCGGCCAAGCCCAGCATGCCACCCACCAGTGCCAGCTTGAGCAGCAGCCAGCGTCCATGCGCGGCGCCGGTCAGGGTCTGTATGGAACCGCCGAGATCGACATAGGTATAGGTGCCGGTCATCGCCAGCAGGGCGACGATGATCGTGCCGGGCACGGCGAAGCCGTGCGCGGCCTTCCATAGCTCGTGGGTGCGTTCGCGCAGGCGCAGGCCCTGGCGGCGCAGTGCCAGCTGCACGATGGCGGCGATCGCACCGATCCAGGCGCCGGCCGCCAGCAGGTGCACGATGCCGGCAGCAAGACGCAGCCTGCCAGCGACCCCATCGCCAGCAGCGGCGTGGCCGTTCCAGGCGAGGCTGGCCAGGGTCACCGCCGAGAGTGCCAGCAGTGCAGGACGGCGCAAGCCCTGCACCGGGCGATTGACTGCCAGCAGCGGCAGCATTGCCAGCAGGGCCAGGATGCGCAGCAGTCCCGCCTCGCCCACCGGCGTACCGGTAAGAAACCAGCGCGCTGTCTCGCCATCGATGTCAACTGGTGATATGCCAAGCACGCCGGACAATCGGGTGACCGCATCGATGCCGACCAGCACCAGTGCCACCACAGTGAGGGCCAGCGAGACGCTGCGCGGCAGTCCGGGGCGGATGAACAGCATCCGCCCGAACAGCAGCATCAGGGCCAGATACAGCGCCAGCCGCAGCGCGTATGGCGAAAGCTCGGCCACAGCGATGGCCTTACTTCACGGTGAAGCGGTAGGTGCCGGTGATCGGATGGCTGTCCTGGCCGACCGCGCGCCACTGCAGCGCGTAACTGCCGGCGGGCAGCGGCTTGGCAAAGCGCGCGCGCAGGGTGTGGCCGTCCTCGGAGATCTCCTGCGCGGCGGTCGGCATCGCCATCTTCATGCGGCCGTGGTCCATGCTCAGTTCGATGCGGGTGGCACGCGGCATCACCTTCTCACTGAACTGCAGCTCTATCTGGCTGGCCGGGGCCACGGTGGCATCGGCCGCTGGCGTCGAACGCACCAGGCTGGGATGGGCCAGCGCCAGCGGTGCGGCCGAAAGGCCGGACAGCAGCAGGGCGAGCGGGGCGACGCGGAACAGGGAGCGGGTCATATGCGGATCACCGATGGGGAAGTGGCCTGCAGGGTGGCGTCCACCGCCTTTCGAGGCCCTGACCTGGACATTACCGGTTTGTAATGTTGGCAGCCGGCCTGCGGGCGGCACTACCGTGCCCGTGACTGCGCGATCCATGCCGACGGCGAACAACCGACCACACGCCGGAACGCCGCGCTGAACTTGCTGGGATTGGCATACCCGCTGGCCAGCGCAACGTCGGTGACACGCCGGCCCTGCGCAAGCTCGGCGCGCGCCCGCTGCATGCGGTGCTGGGTCAGGAACGCATAGGGCGGCAGGCCAGTGGCCGCACGCAGCGCGCGGCTGAACGTCGCGGCCTCCATCTGCACTGCAGCGGCCAGCTGTGGAACGGTCAGCGCCTGGCCGTGTTGCGCGTCGATGTAGGCCTCCAGTTGCCGCAACCGTCGTGCCGACAGCGGGGACACCGTGCCACGCGCCTGGCACGGCTGACCGGCAAGCTGACCCAGGCGGTGCAGCAGCACCTGCGCGCCATGTTCGAGGAAGCCGGGCAGGCAGGCGTCGGCCTGTGCGCTGGACCACAGCGCCTGCAGCACCGAAGTCACCACCGGATCGCGGTGCAGCCGCGCCGCCAGGGGTTGCAGGTGCTGCAGCGCCGGCGCGTCGTGCGGCAACATGCGGGTATCGATGGCGATGCCGAGCAGATCGACTGCAGGGCTGGCATAGGTGCCAGACTCTCCCGGCAGTACCAGGTTGAACTGTCCGGGCCGCCACGGCGCCTGCAGAAGACCGCTGAGGGTGCGCTGCTGCAGCCGACCGCCGCCGCCCACGGCCATGCCCAGGCGCAGTTGCTGCGGATGTCCCATCTCACCTTCGCTGGCATCGAAGCGATGGCGCAGCAGCACCACCGCACCGTCATCGCTGGCGTAGGCCGCAGGGGCCTGCGGGCCGGTTTCCTGCAGCAGCTGGTCGGCGAGGGCGGGCATCACGGATCCGGGAATGGAGCGGCACTGCCGGAAATGGAGTGGCGGCGTCGCGTGAATGTTACAGGATAACACTCTTGCCCGCGCTGCCGCCGCTCGCGCGTCCGCCACTCCATTCGCCGAGGTTCCCCGTTGAAGTCGTCCACGCCCGCCGCCGCGCTCGTCGCGGCATCCCTGCTCATTCCTGCAATGCCAGTGCTCGCCCAGCAGGCCGACCCTGCCACGCTTGATGGTGTCCGGGTCACCGGTTCCAAGCGCGATACCCCGTACCTGAAGAGCGATCTGTCGGTGACGGTGCTTGATCGGCAAGCCTTGAAGGAGGCAGGTGTCACCGAATTCCGTGATCTCGACAAGCTCGCGCCGAACGTGAAGTTCAATGCGATGGGCCAGCTCAGCAACATGTTCATCTCGATCCGCGGCATCGAGTCCAATCCGTTCCTGGTCAACCGCGCCTCGGTCTACATCGACGGCATCCCGTTCCGCGAACTGAGCAATGCCGTGCTCAACCAGGTGGAGTCGGTGGAGGTGCTGCGCGGCCCGCAGGGCACGCTGTACGGCGCCAACAGCGAATCCGGCCTGGTACTGGTGCGCACGCGCGGCCCGGCTGATGCACGCGAGGGCGAGATCAACGTGCGCAGCACCTGGTTCGGCAACGGCAATGGCACCGCTCTCGATGGCTTTCTGGCAGGGCCGCTGAGCAAGACGGGCAGCCTGTCGGGCTCGGTGGCGTTCATGGGCTCGGACGAAGATGCCTACCTGAAGAACCTCACGCCCTCCGGTGCGCGCGGCAGGGTGGGTGAAGGCTACCTGCAGGGCAAGCTGCGCTGGCGGCTCAGCGACTACGTTTCGGTGAATGCGCTGGCCTACCATCTGCGCACCCGTGCGCCGGGCATGTTCGAGTACGAGTACCTGCCGCTGGATACCGGCCTCTACAACCGTACCTACGGCGCCTCGCTCAATGGTGGCCGGCGTGCAGGCGATTTCACCTACATCAACGACGCGCCGAAACGCACCGAAAAGGATGAAACGGTGGCCGGCCTCAGTGCGCAGTGGCAGCTGCAGGCCGGTACGCTGGACGTGGCCGCTTCCTGGCGGGACGAGGAGGTGACCTCGGCCGGCTACGACTTCGACATGACCAACAGCCCGGCATTGGCCGGCCGCATCTACGACAGGAAGAAGGAATGGACGGCCGAGGCGCGCTTCAGCTCGCCCAGCGACCAGGCGCTGACCTGGATGGCCGGTGTGTCGACCTACCGCAACAGCAAGGATTCGATCCTCGGCACCTTCGTCGGCCCGGCGCTGCATGGGCTGGACAGCTACAACCTGGCGCCACGGCAGACCTCAAAGGGCGAGGACTACAGCGTGTTCGCCACCGCCAGCTACACCTTCCCGGGGCTGCCCAAGCTGACCGCCAGCGCCGGCCTGCGCCATGAGCAGGCGCGGCGTTCCACCGAACAGCGCGCCGGTGCGCTGGACCTGGGCGCCGGTGGCCGCGTGCTGTATCGCGATGCCGCATTGGCGCACACCTTCTCGGCCACGTTGCCGCGGGTGTCGCTGCGCTACGACGCCAGCGACGATCTGTCGTTCTATGCGGCATCGGCGAAGGGCTATATTCCGGGTGGCTTCAATCTGGCCGCGGCGCAGAGCGATGTGGTCAACGACAAGGTACTGCGCTACGAATCCGAGCGCATGTGGAGCCATGAGCTGGGCTTCAAGATGAACCTGGCCGGCGGCCGTGGCCACATCGGCGGCGCGCTGTTCCACATCACCTCGGACAACTGGCAGGAAATCCAGGTGGCCACCGATGCCAACGGCCGCCCGATCTCGTCGGACTACGTGGGTTCGGATGCCTCGATCCGTTCGCGCGGTGCCGAGCTGGAGGGCGTGTTCGAAGTGCTGCCCGGTTTCACCCTGATGGCGAATGTGGGCTACGTCGATGCGAAGTACACCAGGTTGTGGGTCAGCGTGGACCAGAACCTGGATGGCAAGCGGGTCAAGCTGACGCCGCACTACACCGGCTATCTCGCGGCCCGCTACCAGTTCGAGTCGGGCATCTATGCGCGATTGGAATCGCAGTTCACCGGCTCCAGTGCACTGGATGAACGCAACCGCGCGTTCCAGCCGGCCGTGGCCGTGCTCGGTGCGCAGCTGGGTTATGAGACCGGGCCGTGGAGCGCGCGGGTGTTCGTGCAGAACCTGACCAACAAGCGCCGCATCAACGGCCTGATCTTCGACAACCTGGCCTTCGGCCGCGACGGAAACTACTACGGCCCGGTGGACAGCCCACGCATCTTCGGCGCGGAAGTGGGGTACCGCTTCTGAGGAGGCGGGGGGCGCGCCGGCCAGCGGCCGGCGCTACCGGTGGTGGTGCGGCGCAGACGGCCTGCGCTTCCAACGAACGGTAGTGCCGGCCGCTGGCCGGCATCTTCGGAACGCTACCGGTGCTGGTGCAATGCCCGCCGGTTGCCGATGTGCGCGCATGCCAGCAGCACGCCACCACAGGCCGTGGCGACGCCGTGCCAGAGCAGCGATTCCTTCAGCGGCAGGTAGAGCGAAGCCGACAACAGCAGGATGGCGCCCGTTGCGGCCAATCGCACCGGCAGCCCGCGCCCATGCCGGTACAGCCCGGCCGTGGTACTGGCCAGCGCCAGCGTCGAGGCCATCAAGGCGAACAACCATTCCCAGCGCGACATCATCAATAGCAGCGTCATCACGCCGTGGCCGGGGTGCTGGAACGAGCGCAGCGCCATCATTGCCGCCGGCACGAAGGCCAGCAGCAGGGGCAGGGCGATGCAATGGGCGGCGCAGGCCAGTGACAGCCAGGCACCGGCCAGATCGAAACGGGGATGCCAGCGTGCCGAAGTTGGCGGCTGGGCCAGAGCCCTTGCGGGGGTCGGGGGGATGTGGTCCATTATGTTACATAGTAACAATTGGAGTCTCCCTCATGAAGCTTCCTGCTGCTCTTTTCCTGCTGCTGGGCGCCAGCGCCGCGCAGGCCCATGACGTGCGCCAACTGGGCGCACATGTGCACGGCCAGGCCACTGTCGATCTCGCGCTTGACCAGCAGACGCTGGAATTCGCCCTGCAGGCGCCGGGCATCGGCATCCTGGATTTCGAGCGCCCACCGGCCAATGCAACCGAGCGGGCATCGCTGGCAGGTGCCACCGCCGTGCTGAAGAGCGGCAGCTGGGTCACCCTGCCCACGGCGGCCCATTGTCGTCTGGTCAGCGGTGATGCCAGGGCCGAAGGCTTCGATGCGACCGTTGCCGTGCCCACGGCCGGGCAGCATCGTCATGCCGGCTTCAGTGCCAACCTGCAGTACCACTGTGCGAATCCGGCGGCGCTTCGTGCCCTGGTGATGCGCCTTCCCACGCTGTTCCCGGGCCTGCACGAGGTCATCGTCAACACCGCGACGGACGGTGGCCAGGGGCGCACCGTGCTGACCACGGACAACCTGCGCGTGGTGCTGTCACCGTGAGCAGCGCGGCGGTGATCAGGCTGGACGAGGTGCAGTTCGGCTATGGAATGCGGCCCGTGCTGGACATTCCCCGGTTGCTCATCGCGCAGGGCAGCAGCGTGCTGCTGCGCGGCGCCAGTGGTGGCGGCAAGAGCACCTTGCTGGGCCTGCTGGCCGGCGTACTGCTGCCCAGCCAGGGCCGTGTCGAGGTGGCCGGCCATGCGCTGCATGGGTTGCGCGGGCCAGCGCGGGATCGCTTCCGTGCCGATCATCTGGGCGTGATCTTCCAGCAGTTCAACCTGCTGCCCTTCCTCAGCGTGCGCGACAACATCGCGATGGGCCTGCGCTTCTCGCGCCTGCGCAGTGGACGCATCAGCGGTCCGCTGGATGCCGAGATCGAGCGCCTGCTGCGCGCGCTGCAGCTGGACCCGGCGCTGATGCCGCGACGTGCCGGTACGCTGAGTGTCGGCCAGCAGCAGCGCGTGGCGGCCGCACGTGCGCTGATCGGCCGGCCGGCGGTGCTGTTGGCCGACGAGCCGACCTCGGCACTGGATCGCGAGGCCGCGACCGCGTTCCTGCAGTTGATGTCCGTGCAATGCCAGGCCGCCGGCACCACGGTGCTGGTGGTCAGCCATGACCACAGCCTGCAGCCCTTGTTCGACCGCACCATCGCCCTGGCGGAAATCAACCACGCAGGTGCCGCCCATGCTTGAACTTGCCTGGGCGAGCCTGCGCAGCCGCGCGTTGAGCGTCAGCCTGACCGTGCTGGTGATCACCCTCAGCGTCGTGCTGCTGCTCGGTGTCGAGCGTGTACGCACGCAGGCACATGAAGGCTTCGCCAGTACGGTGTCGGGCACCGACCTGATCGTTGGCGCGCGATCAGGGCCGGTGAACCTGCTGCTGTATTCGGTGTTCCATATCGGCGACCCGACCAACAACGTGTCCTGGCAGTCCTACCAGGAGCTGTCCTCTCTGCCGCAGGTGAAGTGGGCGGTGCCACTGTCGCTGGGCGATTCCTGGCGCGGCTACCGGGTGGTGGGTACCAGTGGTGGCTACTTCGAGCACTACCGCTACGGCGCGGGCCATGCGCTGGCGTTCGCGCAGGGGCGGCCATTCGATGATCTGTACGATGCAGTGATCGGTGCCGAGGTGGCGCGCGCGCAGAAGGTCGGTGTTGGCGACGAGATCGTGCTGGCGCACGGCACCGGCGCAGTCACCCTGGCCACGCACGCCGACAAACCGTTCCGCGTGGCCGGCATCCTGCAGCGCACCGGCACGCCGGTGGATTCGTCGCTGCTGGTCTCGCTGCCGGCCATCGAGGCGATCCATGTCGACTGGCGTTCGGGTGTGCAGTTGCGCAGCCAGAGCGTCAGCGCCGAGCAGGCGCGCCACCTCGACCTGACCCCGACCAGCATCACCGCCTTCATGCTCGGCCTGAATTCGCGCATCGCCACGTTCTCGGTACAGCGCAGGATCAACGAGTATCCGGACGAGGCGATGCTGGCGATCCTGCCCGGCGTAACTCTGCAGCAGCTGTGGCAATCCCTGGGCACCGCCGAGCGGGCGTTGCAGCTGATCAGTGCAATGGTGGTGCTGCTGGGCATGGTCTCGCTGGTGGCGTTGCTGGTTTCGACGCTGCAGGAGCGGCGGCGCGAGATGGCGATCCTGCGTGCGACCGGCGCACGGCCGGGTTACATCGCCGGCCTGCTGGTGGTGGAAGCGGTGGCGACCAGTGCCATGGCCTGCGTGCTGGCGTTGGCGCTGCTGGTGGCCGCCAGCATTGCCGGGCGTGGCTGGGCGCTGGCGAACTTCGGTCTGTCGATCACCCATGTGTGGCCGGATGGCCGCGAACTGGCGTGGGTGGCGGGTGTGCTGGCGACCAGCGCGGTGGCCGGCCTGGTACCGGCGCTGCTGGCCTATCGGCGCACGCTGGCCGATGGCCTGTCACCCGGGGGCTGAGCATGCGCTGGTTGCCGATGTTGCCGATGGTGCTGCTCCTGACCGCCTGCGAACGACCGGTGGATACCGGTGTGCAGGCGCTGCCAGCGTCACCGGTGGTCGATCACGATGCCTCGGCAGCTACCGAAGAACAGGAACTGGACTGGCTGCAGATGATGCCCAGGGACGAGCTGGCCGCGCTGGAGCGCGGCGAGGGCCCGGAAGTCGAGCACAACGGCAACCGGCGCATGCCGCAGTTCGGTACGTTCCGTACCGTGGACACCGTACTGCAGCGGCCGGTGCGCCTGCCCGGCTACGTGGTGCCGCTGGCCAACGCACAGGACGGGCGCCTGACCGAATTCCTGTTCGTGCCGTACTACGGCGCCTGCATCCATGTGCCGCCGCCACCGCCGAACCAGATCGTGCACGTGGTGCTGCCGCGCCCGATCGAGATGCCGGACATGTATTCGCCGTTCTTCCTGGCCGGTACCCTGCGTGCCGAACGGCTGGATGACGATCTGGCCGGTTCGGCCTACACCATGCGTGACGCTCAGCTGAGGCCGTATGAACCGTAGTGTCATGATCGGACTGACCTGCTGCCTGGGCCTGTTGGGGTGCACGCAGGCGGGTGGGGACGCCATGGCCCCCAGCGCAGCACCAGGCGCTGCGCGGCCGGCCACGACCGAGGCTCCCATCGATCGCTGGGACGCGCTGCGGCCCGATGAAGTGACCTACCAGCGCCCACCGCCGCAGATCGGCCTGTCACGCAATGGCATGGACGGGGTGGGCGGGCTGATCGACGACACCGGCTCGGGCACGCCACCGGGGCAGGAGATCGACCACTCCAGCCCGGACCGCGCCAAACAGTTCGGTTCCTCGCAGGTGGTCGATGCTGCCGATGGCCGCGCCGTGGACCTGGATGGCTACGTGGTGCCGCTGGGCACCAACGATGCCGGCCTGGTCGATGAACTGCTGTTCGTGCCGTTCTACGGTGCGTGCATCCACGTCCCACCGCCGCCACCGAACCAGATCATCCACGTGACCCTGGCCACGCCGATCGCACTGGGCGACCTGTGGGACCCGTACCGGTTGGCCGGCCGCCTGCAGGTGAAGCGCTTCGATGCGGATATTGCCAGCGCCTCCTACGACGCCGCAGCGGCGACACTGACGGCGATCCACAACTGATGGGCACGCGTTGGATCATCGTTGCGGGGGTGTTGGTCACCAGCGTGGTGTTGCTGGTGTGGTGGCACCTGCGCGCCGACGTCACCGAGCCACCGGCGATCGCCTTCCCGGCACCCGCGGCCGATGCCAGCCAGCGCATCGAACAACGTCTCGGCGAAGACCACGCTTTTCGCAACGATGTGCTGTTCCTGCTGGCGGCCACGTTGCGCGACCGCTGCGTGCCGGCACAGGCGGGGCTGCTGGCGCGCATGGCCAATCGTGCATCGCTGCCGGTGCTGGCCGCGGTCAGTGCGGTGACCCAGCAGGATCCAATGCTGGACCGGCCGATCTACCAGTACATCCAGCATCGCGCCGATGCCACGCGCTGTGGCCAGCCGCTGCAGATGCCGTTGGCCGGTGGGCGCAGCATGGAGGTGGACATCGAGCAGTACGCGCGCACCTTCCCGGACAGCTACTTCGACCCGCAGCGCAGCACTGAGCCGCGGGATTTCGGCGGCCTGTCGTTGCAGCAACGCGCAGGGAATGCCTGCAACAGCGTGCTGTATTCGGTACTGCCGCTGGGCGGCGCCGATTGGCGGTGCAGCAGCCTGCGCGCCAATGCCCGTGCGCGGGTGCGCGGGCTGTGCGAGGACGAACTGCGGCGCCAGCATGGGGCAACGGGCGGGGAACTGGACATGGCGGTGGGGCAGGGCATGCAGGCAGCCGTGGTGTCCGCGATTGCCGCGTTGCCGGAAGACTGCCGCTAGCCGCGTCCCGCTGGGGCCGGGCCATGCGTCGCCCGACGCAGTAGAGCCAGGCCATGCCTGGCTGGCGGTTCAGTCGAGCAAGCGCGCCTCTACAAAAGCTGAACCGACTGATTTCTCGGATCATAACTATACAGGACATCCTGTATAGTTATGGCTGTACTCCACCCCACCAGGTTCTCCCATGGCTTTGTCCCAGCCCCTGGCCGGTGCTCCGGCCCTGTCGCGTGCCCGTCGCTGGGCGCTGTTGTTCACCGTCGCCGCCGGCCTGCTGCTGGTTACGCTCGACAACTCCGTGCTCTACACCGCACTACCCACCCTGACCGAGGAACTCTCGGCCAGTGCCGGCCAGGCGCTGTGGATCATCAACGCCTATCCGCTGGTGATGGCTGGCCTGCTGCTGGGCGCGGGCACGCTCGGCGACCGCATCGGCCACCGCCGCATGTTCCTGATCGGACTGGTCGTGTTCGGCCTTGCATCGCTGGCAGCGGCATTCGCCGACAGCGCCGCACAGCTGATCGCTGCCCGCGCGTTCCTGGCGGTCGGCGCGGCGGCGATGATGCCGGCCACGCTGGCCCTGATCGGCCTGAGCTTCCACGAAGAGCGTGAGCGCAACATCGCCATCGCGATCTGGGGTTCGGTGGCGATCGTCGGTGCGGGGCTCGGTCCGATCATCGGCGGCTGGCTGCTGCAGCACTTCTGGTGGGGCTCGGTGTTCCTGATCAACGTGCCGGTGGTGGTGGTGGCCTTCGTCGCTACGCTGCTGCTGGCGCCGGAGGGCCAGCGCGACACGTCGCGCCCCTGGGACATGGTGTCCTCGCTGCTGGCACTGGCCGCACTGTCTGGCCTGGTGCTGGCAATCAAGTCGTTGATCGCTACGCCGCCGTCGTATGCGCTGGGCGCAGGCGCGCTGCTGCTGGCCGTCGTCACTGGCGCGGCGTTCGCACGCCGCCAGCAGCAGCTGCCGTACCCGCTGCTGGACTTCGCGATCTTCCGCAATCCGGCGTTCCTGGCCGGCACGCTGTCGGCGGTGTTCACCCTGTTCGCGATGGCCGGCCTGCAGCTGGTCACCACCCAGCGCTTCCAGCTGGTGGCGGGCTTCACTCCGCTGCAGGCGGGCCTGCTGGTGTCGGTGGCGGCGCTGGGCAGCCTGCCGAGTGCACTGCTGGGCGGCAGCATCCTGCACCGTGTCGGCCTGCGTCCGCTGATCTGTGGTGGCCTGGCGGCTGGCGCCGTGGGTGTCGGCGTGGTGGCGTTCGGTTTCCCGCACGGCCTTGGCTGGGTGGTGGCTGGCATGGCCATTACCGGCTTTGGCATGGGCTCGGCCATCTCGGTGGCGTCCACCGCCATCCTCAACAATGTGCCGGCACACCGCGCAGGCATGGCCTCGTCGGTCGAAGAGGTGTCCTACGAATTCGGTGGCCTGCTGGCGGTGGCGATGCTGGGCAGCTTGAGCGCGGCGATGTACGGCGCCTTCCTGCCGGTCTCGGCCGACATGCCCGAGCTTGCCCGCGAAGGCTTCACCCAGGCGCTGCACGTGGCACGCGAAAGCGGGCAGGGCGAGTGGTTCGCGCTGGCCACGGCCGCGTATGACCGCGGCTACCAGATCGTGCTGCTGGTGATCACGGTGATGCTGGCGCTCGGTGCGACGATCATCGCGCGCCTGCTGCGCGGCCGCGTCGGCAGCCGCGAGGGCGCGGCCGATCGCGTAAAATGACGCGATGAGAACCAGCAAGCGCGACCGCATCCTCGACGCCGCCGTCAACGTGATCAATCGTGACGGCGTGCGTGCGGTGACCTTCGAGTCGGTGGCGGCCGAGGCCAAGCTGACCCGCGGCGGCCTGCTGTATCACTTCCCGTCGCGCGAGGCGCTGCTGCGCGGCATCGACGAGCATCTGGTGCAGGCCTGGGAGACGTCGATGGAAACGCTGCTGGGCAAGCGTGCGGAGGAAGCATCGGCGCTTGAGCGCTACCAGACCTTCGTGCGCGTCTCGGCGCAGAGCGCCACCCGTGCCGAACTGATGTTCATGCTCGAATCGGCCGACCCGGACGCCGACGAGCGCCCGTGGGGCCCGGCAGTGCGGCGCTGGGCGCCGCTGCCGCCGTCGGCCGGGCAGAATGACCCGGCCGCACTCGACAACTTCGTGGCGCGGCTGGCCGCCGATGGCCTGTGGATCTACGAGGCGATGTACGAAGGGCAGCTGGATGAAAGCGTGCGCGCCCAGGTGGCCGAACGCATCGCGGGGCTGCTGGCGAAGCCCGATGGAACGTCCAGCTGAGCCGTTGACCGACGCGCGGACGTCGCTCTTGGTAGCGCCGACCGCTGGTCGGCTGTCATGTAGCGTCGAGCCTTGCTCGACTGACTTCCGGTCAGGTCACGAAATCCCGCGCTTCGCGCGATAGTCGACCCGCGGTCGACGCTACCCCTCACCCATTTACCCGACCTGTGCTGCGGTCGCCGCCAACCACGCCCTGGGCGACGCCCCCAACCGCTTGCGGAACGCCTTCGACAACGATGCGGTATCGGCAAACCCGACCTCGATCGCCACCTGCTTGACCGCCATGCCTGCCCGAAGCTGTGCGCAGGCCAGGCTCAGCCGCCAGTCGAGCAGATAGCTGGCCGGCGTCGCCTGCATCACCTCCTTGAACACGGCCGCGAACGCGCTGCGTGACATGCCGGCGGTCGACGCCATGCGTGGCAGCGTCCATTCGTCCTGCGGCGCCTGGTGCATCGCCACCAGCGTGCGTGCCAGTCGCGCATCGGACAGCCCGCGCATCAGCCCATGGCTGACGCCTGCCGCATCCGGATGGTCGACCACCCAGCGCAGGACCTGGATCAACGCCACCTCGAACAGGCGGTTGGTCAGCAGCCGTGACCCGCAGCGCTGGCGGTCGGCCTCGGTGAACAGCAGGTGCAGGGTGTCGTCCAGTTCGCCGATCGCGGCCAGCGGCACCACCATCACCGGCGGCAGCGACTGCACGATGGGATTGCGCGCTCCGCCATCGAAATCGAGCGTCGCGCAGGTGAAGTCCGGGCCATCCAGTGGGGCATTGAAGAACACGTGGTGCAGCGGCTGCGGGTACAGCAGCAGGCTGGGGGTGTCGATCTTCAACCGCGGCAGCGCGGTATCGCCATCGGGATGGCGCACCTCCATTTCACCCCGGCGCAGGATGTGCAGGAACGCACGACCGGGCTGCGGCTCGAAGACATGGCGCCCGCACAGCGGACCGCTATGGAACAGCGCCGCGTGCACCCGGAATCGTTCCAGCAGGGAGGAGAGGCGGTCGGGCGCGGAGGCGTCGAGGGGAATGCTCATGGACGAATGGACAAAATGTGCGGCATATTTAGCCTGATGAGTCCAGTGAGTCTACCTAGGATGAGCGGGTCGTCCAATCCCGGGCGCTTTCCCAAGGAGATCCACCATGTCCCGTGTCCCCCTGATCGATGCCGCCAACACCACCGCCGACCGCCAGGCCCTGCTGGGCCAGGTCCACGCCGCCTTCGGCGCCACCCCGGCCATGTTCCGCGCTGTGGCCAATTCGCCGGCCGCCCTGCAGAGCATGTGGGGCTCGTTCGGCGCAATGGGCGGCGGTCGCCTGTCGCCGCTGCTGGGCGAGCAGATCGCCGTCGCCATCGCCAACCGCAATGCCTGCGAATACTGTCTGGCCGCGCACACGGCATTGGGCCGCAAGGCCGGCGCCAGCAGCGAGCAGATGGCTGCCGCGCAGATCGGCCAGTCCAGCGATCCGGCCACTTCGGCGGCACTCGACTTCGCGCTGAAGGTGGTGGAGCAGCGTGCACAGATCACCGACAGTGATGTGCAGGCGTTGCGCGCAGCCGGCTTCGATGACGAGCAGATCGTCGAGATCCTCGCCCATGTGGCACTCAACCTGTTCACCAACTACGTCAACGTCGCGTTCGACGTGCCGGTGGACTTCCCGAAGGTGGCGCTGCGCTGAGATGCGGTTCGGCCCGGGTGGCAGTGGGCCGCCCGGGCCGGTCGAAATGGAGCAGACGGCGTGGTCGGCTCTACCTGTCGTCCGCCTGCAGCCGTTCGGGATGGGTATACACATTGAACCCGCTCTCCCGCGCGAACCCGACCAGGCACAGGCCGGCGCTGCGCGCCAGGTCGATCGCCAGCGCGGTCGGTGCCGACACCGCTGCCAGCACGCTGGCACCAGCGCGCACCGCCTTGCTCACCATTTCGTAGCTGGCGCGGCTGGAAATCACCAGCAACCCACCGTCGATGGCGTGCTCGTTGTGATGCAGGGCGCCGATCAGTTTGTCCAACGCGTTGTGGCGGCCCACGTCCTCGCGCACCCAGCCGATGCGCCCACTGGCATCGGCCCAGGCGGCGGCGTGGGTGGAGCCGCTTACCGCATTCATCGGTTGATGTTGGGCCAGCGTGGCCAGCGCCCGCTGCAATGCGGCATGCGGATAGGTGCGGCGCTCGCGGATCTGCGGCAGCGGGCGCAGCACATCCTCCAGCTGCCGCGTGCCGCACAGGCCACAGCCACCGCGACCGGGCAGCAGGCGGCCATTGGCCGGATCCAGATCGGCACCGGGTGCATCCTCGGTCACGGTCATCTGCAGCTCGATGCCCTCCAGCTGCGGGCGCACCTCGATCAACAGCAGTTGCGAGGGCGCAGTGATCAGCCCCTCGCTGAGCGAGAAACCCAGCGCGAAGTCTTCCAGATCGCAGGGGGTGGCCATCATCACAGCGAAGGCGGCGCCGTTGTAGCGCAGTGCAACCGGAACTTCCTCGGCCACCACGTCGACCTGCTGCTGGTGCCCCTCGCTGCGCCAGCGCTGCAACGGGCGCTGCGCCGTGCCGGCAGGCGGGGTGTGCGGCGGGGTCGAGTCAGGCATGCAGCGCGTCCGGGCAAGGGAAATACGCAGGTGGTGAACCACCCACGGCTTCGAGAATAGCGCAGTGGCCGGGCGCTGACGCGGGTGTAACCGTTGTCATGACACGCTGTGCTGAAATCAGCGCCAGCCTCTGGCGCAGGGCCGTGCGCCGTGCTTGACTGTGGGGCTTGCCGGGCCGCCGAAAGGGCTGCTGGCCCGCAGTAAACGTGTGTTGTTGTGTTCCTTCCGCCAGGTTCCCGAACATGTCCGAGCAGAAGCCGCCGCGTTACAAGCCCTACAACCAGCCGGCCGGTGGCTGGGGTGCCGCCGGCGCTACCGCCAAGGTGCTGCTGCAGCAGAGCGTGATCGGCAAGGGGTCGAAGGCGCTGCTGGCGATGAACCAGCCCGGTGGCTTCAAGTGCCCGAGCTGTGCGTTCCCCGATGCCGACGAACGCAAGAAGCTGGAATTCTGCGAGAACGGTGCCAAGGCGCTGGCCTGGGAAGCCACCCAGTTCCGTGCTGGCCGCGAGCTGTTCGCCCAGCACACGGTCACCGAGCTGATGGCGCAGACCGACTACTGGCTGGAAATGCAGGGCCGGCTGACCGAGCCGATGCGCTACGACGCGGCGACCGACCATTACGTGCCGTGCAGCTGGGACGACGCCTTCGCGCTGATCGGCCGCCACCTGCAGGCGCTGGACAGCCCGCACCAGGCCGAGTTCTACACCTCCGGACGCACGCCCAACGAAGCCGCGTTCCTGTATTCGATCTTCGTGCGCGAGTTCGGCACCAACAATTTCCCGGACTGCTCGAACATGTGCCACGAGCCGACCAGCCGCGGCCTGCCGCCGGCCATCGGGGTGGGCAAGGGCACCATCGTGCTGCAGGATTTCGAGCACGCCGAGGCGATCTTCGTGATCGGCCAGAACACCGGCACCAATTCGCCGCGGATGATGAGCAACCTGGTCGAGGCGCGCAAACGCGGTATCCCGATCGTGGCGGTCAACCCGATGCCCGAGCGCGCGTTGATCCGTTTCGCCGAGCCGCAGGATGTGGTGCAGATGGCCACGTTCGGTTCGACCGAGATCACCAGCGAGTTCGTGCACATCCGCATCGGCGGCGACCTGGCCCTGATCAAGGGCATGATGAAGGTGATGTTCGAACGCGAGGCGCAGGGCGAGCGCGTGCTCGACCATGAGTTCCTGGCCGAACACACCGTGGGCCTGGAGGCATTGCGCGAGGATGTGCTGGCGCAGGACTGGGAGGAGATCGTGCAGGTCTCCGGCATCTCCCAGGCGCAGATCCGCCGCTGCGCCGAGATCTACATCCGCTCCAAGGCCACCGTGATCTGCTACGGCATGGGCCTGACCCAGCACCAGTATGGATCGACCCTGCTGCAGCAGGTGGCCAATCTGCTGATGCTGCGTGGCAACTTCGGCAAGCCCGGTGCCGGCATCGGGCCGATCCGTGGCCACTCCAACGTGCAGGGCGACCGCACCGTCGGCATTGACGAGAAACCCAAGCCGGCCTATCTGGACCGCGTGCAGCAGGTGTTCGGCTTCGAGCCGCCGCGTGAGCATGGTCACCACGTGGTCGAGTCGATCGAGGCAATGCTGGATGGCAGCGCCAAGGTGTTCATCGGCCTGGGCGGCAATTTCATCCATGCGGTGCCCGACACGCCGCGTGCGTACGAGGCGATGCGCGGCCTGGAGCTGACGGTCGGCATCGCCACCAAGCTCAACCGCGGCCACCTGGTGCACGGCCGCGATGCGCTGATCCTGCCGGTGGTCGCGCGTTCGGAGCGCATCGTCACGCCGGCTGGCGAGCAGTTCGTCACCATCGAAGACGCCATGTCGAATGTCACCGCCTCGCGCGGTGTGCTGGAACCGGTCAGTGCGGAGGTACTGCCCGAGGTCGAAATCGTCTGCCGCATGGCGATGGCCACGCTGCCGCACAGCAGGGTCGACTGGGCCGGCTGCATGCATGACTACACCCCCATCCGCGAGCTGATCGCGGCGGTGTACCCGGAGATCTACACCGGCTTCAACGAGCGCATCCAGCAGCCGCACGGCTTCCATCTGGACATTCCACCGCGCCGCCGCGTGTGGCCCACGCCGAATGGCAAGGCCAACATCCTGGTGATGCCGGGCCTGGACGTGGACGCGCCGGTGGACGACCCCGAGATGCTGCGGTTGGCCACGGTGCGCTCGCACGACCAGTACAACACCACCATCTACAGCTACAACGACCGCTATCGCGGCGTTTACAACGATCGCATGGTGCTGTTCATGAACATCGAGGACCGGCTGGCACGCGGGCTGGAGAAGGAGGCGCTGGTCTACCTGGAGACCATCAGCGGTGATGGCGTGCAGCGGCGCATCGAGGGCCTGACCGTACTGGACTACCCGATGCCGCGCGGCGCCCTGGCCGGTTACTACCCGGAACTGAACCCGTTGTTGCCGCTGGACTACTACGATCGGGTCAGCGGTACCCCAGCGGCCAAGTCGATCCCGGTGCGGATGAGCGCAATGGTGGCGGCGATTGCGTGACGCGCGCATCGGCTATCATCAGCGGGTGAACCTGCCTGGCCTGCTGCTGCGATGGATGCTGCTTGTTGCCCTGGTGCTGAACGCACCGGCGCTTGCGATTGCCTCATCCTCGTACGCGGCGCAGTCCAGCGCGGACCACTGCGCCGCGCCGCACTCCGCTGCCATGGCCGGGTGCTGCGACGAGGCAGCATCTACGGTCTGCCAGGGCAATGAGTGCGAATGCCCGCCGGCCAGCGTCGGCATGCTGGCCACCCTGAGCGGAACGCCGGCGTCACCCTGGCGTGAGGCACCTTTACCAGCCAGCGCCCAGCAACGCGCACCGCCGCCGTTGCCGGATCCGCTACGGCCTCCCATCGTGTGATTCCCTGCAGGCCTCAAGCGCCTGCCGTAGCTGCTCGACTCATTCTCGACTCTGCCTGTGCCTTCGATGCGCAGGCAGCGGGCCGCGTTGCCCGCATCTGCAAAGGAATCAACACCATGAACCGTTCTCTCTCCCTCGGCCTGCTGCTGGGCACCGTACTGGCCACGACCGCCTGCGCGCGCGCTGCCGAAGAATCGCCTGCCGCGCCGGTTGCCAGCGAAGCCCCGGCGGCACCGATCAAGTCCAGCCCATCGCAGGTGGACCCGGCACTGCCCATTGCCATCGTGCACAAGACCGCCAGCTGCGGCTGCTGTGGCATCTGGGTCGACCACCTGAAGGCCGAAGGCTTCCAGGTGGATGTGCGCGATACCGATGACATGAACCCGATCAAGGTCCGGCTGGGTGTGCCGGTTGGCAAGGCCTCCTGCCACACCGCCGAGATCGGTGGTTACGTGGTTGAAGGCCATATCCCAGCCGAAGACATCAAGCGACTGCTGGCCGAACGTCCGGCGGCGCGTGGGCTGGTGCTGCCCGGCATGCCGGCCGGTTCGCCGGGCATGGAAATGCCGGACGGCTACGTGCAGCCGTATACCGTCGAGCTGGTACGCACCGATGGCACCACCGAGCCGTTCGCGCAGCACGGCCAGGGCGGCTGATGGTCGCGGGTGCCGGTCGTCCTGACCGGCACCCTTCGGAGAGCCGAGCCCACCCTCGGCGTGCTCTTTGTAGAGTCGAGCCATGCTCGACTGCTCTGCTTCAGTCGAGCAAGCTCGACTGCTCTGCTTCAGTCGAGCAAGCTCGACTCTACAGAATCAGCGGGCGCGGGCTGTTTCCTTGGCCAGCTGTGCGTCGAACTTCTGTTCGGCCGCATCCGCGTAGGCCTTGCAGGTCAGTGCCTTGGCGCTAGCCTTGCTGCCGGAGGCGTAGTCCCAGTTGCTGGCACCCGGATGAGGGGTCAGCAACACCTCGCAGGGCAACGCCCGCACCGTCGCGAAGCTGCGCCTGTAATCCTCGATCAGGTGCGGATAACGGGGGTTGCCCTGCAGCTGGTAGCCCGGTGCACTCAGGCTGTCGGCGTAGGCGATGCGCACCGGCTTGCCCTCGCGGGTATCGGTCCAGGTCCACGCGGTGCTGCCCGGGGTGTGCCCCGGCATGAAGTGCGCGGTGAACGCGATGCCGCCCACGGTGACCACTTCGCCATCCATGATGATGCGGTCTGCACTGGCTGGCGGATAAGTGATGTCATCACCGAAGTGCAGATCGTCGCTGCCACCGCGCGCCAGCAGCACCGCCGATTCGGCGTTGGCCGCTACTTTGGCACCGGTACGGCGCTTCAGCTCCGCCACCGGCCCGGCATGGTCGGCGTGTGCGTGGCTGAGCAGGATCAGCCGCAGGTCCTGCGGCGCCACGCCGCGCGCCTTCATGTTGCTGATGAGGTGGCCGGCCATCTGTGGCATGCCGCCGTCGAGCAGTACCGCGCCGTCAGCGGTCTGCACCAGCAGGGCGGTCAGGTCCTGCGTGCCGATCTGCCAGGTGTGGTCGGCAATCTGCAGCGGTGCCATCGGCTGCAGCCACGAGGCGTCCACGGTGTAGGCCCGCAGCTGCGGCAGTGGTGTCTCGGCGCCACTGGCGTGCGCGATCGGGAGAGCAGTGACCAGGGCGAAGGCGAGCGGGGAAAAACGCATGGTTCACGTCCGTTTGAAGGAGGCCCAGAAACTAGCATGGGCCTCCTTCATCGCGTCGCGCATAGATTTCATGGCTCCCATAAGGGCGCCATGGATCAGTACCGGTACTGCCACCCCAGCGTCAGCACCCGGCCGCGCCCGGAGAAGTAGCTCGGGTTCGACGGTGTGGTCTGCGAGTAGTAGCTGATGTACTGCCTGTTGGCCAGGTTCTGCACGCCCAGCGTGAAGGCGTGCTTGTCCAGCGTATAGCGGGCCACCAGGTCCACCGTGGTGTAGCCCTTGAACTCGGCCACGCGTGCCCCCTGCAGGTCGAAGTCGCGGTCGAAGGCGTGGCTGGCCTGCAGGCGGGTGCTCAGCTGCGGCGTCCAGTTCTGTTCCCAGAATGCCGTCAGCCGGTTTGGCGCGATGTTGACGCCAGCCAGATCGCTGTCGAGACGCCCATCGACGTTGGCGTCGTAGCGGCCGTTGGCGCGCGCGTAGCCCAGGCCCAGCCGGCTGTCGCCCAGGCGTAGGCGCAGGTTGGTTTCGAAGCCTTCCACCCGGGTGGCCTGGCGCTGCACCGCGTAGGCGTCGATGCCCGGGTCGTAGATCAGCACCGAGCCGAGCTTGGATTCGGACGTGTAGTAGGCGATGTCGCCGCTGAAGCGGCCATCGTCGTACTCCAGGCCGATCTCGCGGTTGTCCGACACCACCGGTGACAGGTCGATGAGATTGTCGACGCGCTGGCCGTCGCGGTTGATCGCGCGCAGCACGCGGCCGACGTCGGCCACGGTGTAGCCCTCGGAGTAGGAAGCGTAGGCATTGAGGCGATCGTTGATGTACCAGACCGCGCCGAAGTTGGGCAGGGTCTCGCTCATGGTCGGCTTGCCGCCGGCCACCTTGCGCGCGCCATAGCGCGGCAGGGTGGTGTAGTCGCCCACGTCCAGCTCGCCCTTTTCGTAGCGCAGGCCGCCGGACAGCATCAGGTGGTCGGTTGGCCACCAGTGCAACTGCAGCAGTGGCGACAGGCTCTGGTAGGTGGTCTGCGGCACCCAGTTCATGCCACTGGCCAGCAGCACCTGGTGGGTGCGGTCACGCAGGCCGTCCAGGCCCAGGGTCACATCCAGCGTGGTATCGGCAATGCGGGTCCAGCTCTGGGTCAGCTTGAAGCCGCGCTTGTCCGATTCGTTCTGGGTCTGGTCCCAGGCGGCATTGGCGCCGGTATTGCCCCACGGGTCCCACTGGCTGGCGCCATAGCGACCTTCGAAGTCGACCGCGAACGCCTGTGCCTGGAAACGGCCGCCCAGCAGTTCAGCGGCGCTGTAGTCCACGGTCAGCGAACGCGAGCGGTTCATCGGCGGATCCAATGGAGTGTCGCCGGGCACCGAAAGGGTCGGGCGGCCGGTGCGGTAATCACCGTTCACCGCCAGGTAGTTGTCCAGCCCGCGCAGCTCGTAGCGGTTGGCCATCAACTGCAGGCGGTGGCCCTCGGCAATGTTCCAACCCAGCTTGGCGAACACGTTCGACGAGGTCGAATCCATCAGTTCGCCCTGCGCGTTGGTGCCGATCGAACGGCCCTCGCCGTCATGGAACAGCCCCTGCTTCTCGTAGGCGAGGCCGGCAACCAGGTCGAACTGCTCGCCCCGCATGCCGACCAGTGCCGAACCACGCTGGCCATTGTCATCGCTGCGGCGGGGCAGGGCAGAGCTGTAGCTGACGTTGGTGTCGAGCAGGAAGGCGCCCGGCTCGCTGGGCGCGCTGCGGGTGATGATGTTGACGATGCCACCGGTACCGCCGATGCCCTGCAGCGCATTGGCACCATGGATGACCTCGATGCGTTCGATCATCGCCGGATCGATGGTGTGGGAATCACGTGAGCCATCGCGCAGCGGCGTCGACTGTGGCACGCCGTCGACCATGTACAGGATGCCGCGGCCACGCATGGTTTCGCCGTAGTTGGACATCTTTTCGCGCGCCGGTGCGAATGCCGGAATCTGCGACGACAGCACACGCGAGACATCCGAACCCAGTGCCAGCTGCTGGGCAATGTCTTCGCGGGTCAGCACGGTGATGGTGTTCGGCATGGCGGTCTCGCCCTGTGGCATGCGCGCGGTCGAGGCCGATACCGTGACGCGGGCCAGCGAGGTTGGCGCGGTCGAGGCGGTGGCCCGCGCCGGGGTGCTTGCTTTCATTGGCGCAGCGGCGGCGCTCACCACGAACACGCCTGGCGAGCGCTCCTGCAGCGTCAGACCGTGCCCGGCCAGCAGGCGCTGCAGCGCGTCGCGCGGGGTGTAGCGGCCATCCAGCGCCGGGGCCGTGCGGCCGCTCACGCTGTCGGCCGCGAACAACAGCTGGATGCCAGTCTGACGGGCCAGTGTGTTGAGTGAGGCCTGCAGCGAACCCGCTGGCAGATGCAGCTCCACGGGCGCGGACGCGGTGGTCTGCGCGGCAGCGGGCAGTGCGGCGCAGAGGCAGGCGGCGAGCAGGGTGGGGGTCAGCCGGCGCAGGGCGGCGGGCAGAACGGGGCGGGTCATGCGGGGTCCTTCGGAGGGGTTCAAGCAGCTGCCGGATGGGACGGCGCGCAACCCACCCTCGGCGTGGCAATCAATCGCGGGCGCGCAGATGCAGGCTGCCGTCGGCGGCGGTATGCACCTGGACCGGCAGGATCTCCGGCAACAAGGCGACCGCCGTCTCGGCACGATCGGCATAGAACACGCCCGACACCTGCAGCGGACCCAGTGCCGGGTCGTCCAGCACGATCGGACGGTCGTGATAGCGCTGCAGGATGCGCAGCACCTCGCTCAGTGGCATGCGGTCGAACTGCAGCCGGCCGGTGGTCCAGTCGGCCCGGTCCGGGTCCACAGCTTCCGGCGGAGACAGCGAGCCTGGCTGGGCCAGCAGGCGCTGCCCCGGCTTCAGTCGCTGCTCGGTGCCGCCGCCATCCACCCTGACACCGACCTCGCCGCGCCACAGCGTGACTTCGCTGAGATCGCCCTGGCGGTCAATATCGAACACCGTGCCGTAGTTGCGTACCTGTACCGGCCCGGCATCAACCTGGAAGCGGCGCCACGCCGAATGCTGCACCTCGAAGCGCACATGGCCCTGCGCCAGCAGCACCCGCCGCGAACGCAGATGGCGACGGACCTGCAGGTGGGTTCCCGCGTCGAGCAGCACGCGGCTGCCGTCCGGCAGCTCGATGTCGCGGCGCTCGCCGACGGCGGTCTGGTAGTCACGCACCTGCCAGGCCGGGTCGGTCAACAGCAGCGCTCCGGCCGCAAGCAACAGCACCGGCAGTACCCGTTTTGCGCCAGATCCGCCGCGCCGCCGCTGCAACTGCTCCGGGCCTGGCAACGGGAAACGCTCCTTCAGTGCCTCCCGGTGCTGATCGAGCGTGTCCTCGGCGGACGGTTCGGCGGGCGCCGACGGCGGTGCCGGATCGGGTGATGCAGGGCTCACCGCAGCGCACCGTGCAGCCGGCAGTCGGCCATGGCCAGGCGCAGATGACGTTCCACTGCCTTCAGGCCGATGCCCATCCGCTGCGCCACCTCGGCCTGGGGCAGCTCGTGGATCTTGTGCAGGATGAACACCTGCTGCCGCCGGCAGGGCATGCGCTCGATGCTGGTGGTCAGCCGCTGCAGCGCCTGCTGGCCCTGCGCCTGGCGCTCGGGTCCGGGGCGCTCGCAGGCGCCCTCGGGAAGCTCGGCGCAGGGTTCCACCCAGTGCCGGCGCAGATCCTCGGCGCGGCAGCGGTCGACCGCCGCATCGTGGGCGATCCTGCGCAGCAGCGCGATCGGTTGGCGGGCGTCATGCACGGCCGGACGTTCCAGCAGGCGTAGACAGACATCGTGCACCACTTCGCGGGCCAGCCCGGGCGAGCGGAACCGGCGATGCAGGTAGTCCACCAGTTCCTCGTAGTGGCGCACCAGCGAGGTCACCAGCGGCAGCGCAGGTGGGCGGGGAAGTGTCGGCTGGGACATCCGGACGGGCAGCAAGGGTGAAAGGCGGGTGCCGGGAGGTCATCCCTGCGTAATGACGCAATACTAATGGGAACTGTTCTCGTTTGCCATGCCGCGATCGCCAGGGCGATTGTTCGCCGCGTCTGGAAAGTGAATCCACGATCATCGGCTGGAGCGCAGAATCGCCCACGGCTAGCCTGCCTGCAGGCTCAAGGAGGTGGACCATGCATGTGCTTCTGGTGATGGTGGGTGGCGTCGTGCTGCTTGGGGTGTTCCTGCTGTTCGGGCGGCTGTGGAGCGTGGGCACCTCACAGCTGCCCACGGCCCTGATCGCGTTCATTGCCACCTGGCTGCTGGTGACGGTGGCCAACCTGTGGGTAGGCGTCAGCAAGGCCGGCTACGGGATGCGCGAAGAACTGCCGATCCTGCTGCTGGTGTTCGCGGTGCCGGCCCTGCTGGCCGGTCTGCTCTACTGGCGCCTGGCGCGCTGAAGGAAAGCCATGAGTACACGACTGCGATTGCCGGCCCTGCGCCAGCGCGACGGCCACCATGCGCGCGTGACCTACGAAGAGCTGTTCTTCGACCTGGTCTACGTGTTCGCGGTCACCCAGCTCAGCCACCACCTGCTGCATCACCTGGATCTGGCCGGCGTGCTGCAGACCCTGGTGCTGTGGTTTGCGGTGTGGCTGGGCTGGCAGTACGCCTGCTGGGTCAGCAACTGGTTCGATCCGGAAGCACCGCGTATCCGCGGCCTGCTGTTCGCCACCATGCTGCTGGCCTTGTTGATGTCCTCGTCCATTCCCGAGGCCTTCACCGACCGTGCCTGGGTGTTCGCCGGGGCCTACGCCATCATGCAGGTCGGGCGTACCGCCTTCGTGCTGTTCGAGGTTGGCCGCACGCATCCGCTGGCGCCGAACTTCCGCCGCATGCTGGCGTGGGTGAGCGTATCGGCCTGCTTCTGGCTGGCAGGCGCGGCAGCCGAGGGCAATACGCGGCTGGCGCTGTGGGCGATGGCGGTGGCCTGCGAGTACATCTCGCCGATGTTCGGCTTTGCATTCCCGGGCATGGGGCGTTCGCACACCCGCGAGTGGACCATCGAGGGCGGGCACCTGGCCGAGCGCTGCCAGCTGTTCGTCATCGTCGCACTGGGCGAGACGTTGCTGGCCACCGGTGGCGTGCTCAGCGAGGTCGAACAGTGGAGTGGGGCGGTGGTGTCCGCAGTGCTCGCCACCTTCGCCGGCACGATCGCCATGTGGTGGCTGTACTTTGGCATCTCCAGCCGCGACGCCACCGAGGCCATCAGCCATGCCGAAGACCCGGGCCGGATGGGGGCCAACTTCCACTATGTGCACGCGTTGCTGATCGCAGGGATCATCGCTACGGCGGTGGGCAATGACCTGGTCATGGACCACCCGCACGCTGTGGTGACGCCGGTGTATGCGGCCGTGCTGGTGGCCGGCCCGTTGATCTACCTGCTGGGCAGCGCGCTGTACAAGCGGGTGGTGTACGGGCGCGCACCGTACTCGCATCTGATCGGTGCAGTGGCACTGGGTGTGATGGGTTTCGTATTGCCGCAGACCCATCTGCTGACCGCTGGCTGGTTGACCAGCGCGGTGCTGCTGGCGGTGGGATTGATGGATACGCGGTTGAAGCACCGCCTGCAACGGGCGTGATCTTGTCCGGTATCCAGCCTGTGCCGGGTAGAGTCGACTGTTGGTCGACTGCTCTTCCACAAGGTTGTGGAAAATCCCGCGCTGCGCGCGATAGTCGACTGACAGTCGACTCTACCGCCGCCCTCTACCGCCTGAGGTGGCCTGGCCGAGCGCGGCGGCCATTGCCGCAAGCTTGCCGACCGTGTTGAGGTTGCGGGCGGTGCCTTGCTGGGCATAGGGAATCCGCAGGCGTGAGTCGGCCATGCCGTCGCCATAGTGGACGAAGATCTCACGGGTACCCAGCGCCAGCTGCTCATCGCGCAGGCCGGTCACCCCGGCCAAGGGATCCGTGGGCAGTGCCTCATCCACGAACAGCGCGACCACGCGATTGCCGGCGGCATGCGGGAACGGATTGCCGGCGGCAACCGCCGCGATCTCGGCTGCCGAGCGCACCAGCACACCCACCGGTTTTCCTGCATAGGCCTGCAGCCGTTGGCCAAGGGCTTTCCGCACGCCGGCTTCGTCAAGTCCGCTGCGGAACACCACGTTGCCGCTGGCGATATAGGTGCGGACGTCGGTGAAGCCGGCGTCTTCGCACATCGCCAGCAGTTCAACCATCGGCAGCTTGCCGGTACCTCCGACATTGACTGCTCGCAGCAGTGCGACATGCACGCTCATGGGGAACCTGCCTGCAGGCGGTCGTACATGCGTACCAGATCGACCAGCGTACGCGCGCCCATCTTGCGCATCACCTGCGCGCGGCGCACCTTCACCGTGATCTCGCTGACCCCGAGGTCACCGGCGATCTGCTTGTTGAGGCGGCCGCGCACCACGCCATCGACCACCTCGCGCTCGCCGCCGTTGAGCGTGTTCCAGCGCTGCTGCAGGGCGTCCAGTGCCTCGCCGTCACTGCGGCGCTGGCGGTCGATGTCGATGCCCTTGTGGATCGCATCCAGCAGCTCCTGGTCGCGGAAGGGTTTGGTCAGGAACTCGATGGCACCGTCCTTGATCGCGTTGACACCCATCGCGATGTCACCGTGGCCGGTGATGAACACCACCGGCAGCTGCAGGCCGTGGCTGCCCATCGTGCGATGGAACTCCAGCCCGCTCTGGCCCGGCATGCGTACGTCCAGCACCAGGCAGGCCGGCGCATCTTCCAGCTCGTGTTCGAGGAACGCCTGGGTGGAGGCGAAGGCCCGCACCTGCAGTCCCATCGAGGCCAGCAGGTCTTCCAGCGCGGCGCGCACCGACGGATCGTCGTCGATCACGTAGACGATGGGTGCCGGGTCGGTGATGGGTGCAGCGGGCTTACGCATGGGGAGAATCCGTGGCGATGGGCAGGTCGAACACGAAGCAGGCACCGCCGCCTGCCGGTCGTTCGGCGCGGATCTGGCCGTCGTTGGCCTCGATCATCGAACGGCTCAGGCTCAGACCGAGGCCCAGTCCGTGCGACTTGGTGGTCCAGAACGCATCGAACACACGCTCGGGGTGATCGGCGGGCAGGCCGACACCACGGTCGCGCACACTGAGGCTTACCCGCTGGCCGTCACGCCGGGTCAGCAGCGACAGGCGACGATCAGCAGCCGGCACCGCTTCCATCGCGTCCACCGCATTGAGGATCAGGTTGCCGATCACCTGCTGCACCTGCACGCGGTCGGCCTGCACCAGTGGCAGGTCGGCGTCCAGCAGCAGGGCCACGGCCACGCCGTGCTGGTCCAGTTCACTGCGCGACAGCGCCAGCATTTCCTCCACGGCCTGGTTCAGATCGAAGGCGCGCCGTTCCGGTGCGGCACCCTGGGTCAGGCCACGGATACGGGCGATCACGTCACCGGCGCGATGCGCATCGGCCAGGATGCGGGCCACGGTCTGCCGCGCCTTGTCTACGTTCGGTGGGTCCTGTGCCAGCCAGCGCTGGCAGGCCTCGGCGCTGCTGGCGATGGCCGCCAGCGGCTGGTTCACTTCATGGGCGATGGAGGTGGTCAGCTCGCCCACCGTGGAGGCGCGCGCCACCCGCAGCAGGCGGCCCTGCGCTTCCTGCACGGCGGCCTTGGCCGCTTCCATGTTCAGGGCAAGGTAGGTGGTGATGCCGATCACCAGCATGCCGATCACCGAGTTGACCAGGCCGATGCGGTAGGTGCCGAAGCGGGTCAGGAAGAAACTCAGCCCGGTCAACGCGATGCAGGCGATGGCCAGGGTGATCAGCCCGCGCGCGCTCAGTACGCGCGATGCGGCGAGGATGACTGCTGCGTAGAAGCAGGCGGCGGCGACGGCGTAATCGGTGACGGTATCGATCAGGAAGATCGCCGCCATCACGACGATCAGGGCCAGCAGCACCAGCGGGCGACGGGGCGACAGCGATGGCATCGGAACGGCTCCCGGGCGTGGGGGGAAAGGATAGCAAAGCCGTCTCGGGTGGATGCCGATCGGTAGTGCCGGCCGCTGGCCGGCAGCTGCAGGATTGTGCCGACCAAGGTCGGCACCTACCAGAGCGGTGCACGCGGGCTGTTGGTAGATGCCGACCTTGGTCGGCAGGCTCTGGCAGGAGCCATGGCATCTGATGGTTCTGTGCCGACCAAGGTCGGCACCTACCAGAGCGGTGCATGAGGGCTGTTGGTAGATGCCGACCTTGGTCGGCAGGCTCTGGCAGGAGTCATGGCATCTGATGGGTCTGTGCCGACCAAGGTCGGCACCTACCAAGCGGTGCAGGAGGGCTGTTGGTAGATGCCGACCTTGGTCGGCAGGCTCTGGCAGGAGCCATGGCATCTGATGGGTCTGTGCCGACCAAGGTCGGCACCTACCAAAGCGGTGCATGATGTTGCCGGCGTCCATGAGGTTGCCGGCCAGCGGCCGGCACTACTCCTCCAGGCTGGCGTTCCAGAATCCCTGCAGCACGCCGGGGGTGGTCGCCAGCGTGGCCAGCACCGCATCCAGTTCACCGGCATCCACCGTGGTGGCATACAGCACCGCTTCGATCTCCACGTCGCGCTCGCCGAACGGGCGCTGGTCCACCGCGCGTACCGGGTAGTGCGCCGGTTCCAGCAGCAGCAACAGCTGGTCCAGCACCTCGGCCTGCTGCTCACGCTGGCAGACCACGTTGATCGCATAGGTCGCTTCGCTGAATGCCTCCGGCAACGGCTGCCGCTGGATGCGGTTCACCACCGGCCGCAGCAGGGTGTTGGCGGCCAGCACGAACACCGCCGCCATCACCGCCTCCGGCAGCAGCTTGATACCCGCACAGGCGCCGACCGCCGCCGAGCCCCACAGGGTGGCAGCGGTGTTCAGGCCGGACACCTGCGCACCGTCCTTCATGATCGCACCGGCGCCAAGGAAGCCGACGCCGGAGATCACATAGGCCACCACATGCAGCGGTGAGGGCGGGCCGCCATACAGGTCATGGAAGCGCACGGCCAGGTCGACGAACACCGCCGCACCCACTGCCACCAGCGTATTGGTACGCAGGCCGGCGGTGCGTTGGCGCAGTTGCCGTTCCAGGCCGATGGCCGTGCCCAGCACGAACGCCACCGACAGGCTGATCAGCGAACTCAGGGTTGCGCCGGCGTTGAACGCCGGCAGGTTCGGATTGATGTCCATTGTGATTCTCCCTGGACAAGGCGGCGGGCGCTTACTGCCAGCCGTAGCGACGGATGTAGAACTTCTTCAGTGCGGTGGTCAGTACCGCATAGCCGAACAGGATCGCCACCAGGAACGGCCAGTAGCCGGTCGGCAGGGCCTGCAGCTTGAAGTAACCGGCCAGCGGGCTCATCGGCAGGGCCACGCCAATGGCCATGATCAGGCCGGTCATCACCAGCAGCGGCGGTGCGGCGATGCTCTGCAGGAACGGCACCTTCGGTGTACGGATCATGTGCACGATCAGCGTCTGGGTCAGCAGGCCCACCACGAACCAGCCGGACTGGAACAGGCCCTGGTCGGCCGGCGTGCGTGCATCGAACACGTACCACATCAAGGCGAAGCAGGTCAGGTCGAAGATCGAGCTGATCGGCCCGAAGAATACCATGAAGCGGCCGATGTCCGCCGGGTTCCACTTCAGCGGCTTTCGCACCAGCTCCTCGTCCACGTTGTCGAACGGAATGGCGATCTGCGAGATGTCATACAGCAGGTTCTGCACCAGCAGCTGCAACGGCAGCATCGGCAGGAACGGCAGGAAGGCCGAGGCCACCAGCACCGAGAACACGTTGCCGAAGTTGGAGCTGGCGGTCATGCGGATGTACTTCAGCATGTTGTTGAACGTGCGCCGGCCCTGGATGACGCCTTCCTCCAGCACCATCAGGTTCTTTTCCAGCAGGATGATGTCGGCGGCCTCCTTGGCGATGTCCACCGCGCTATCCACGCTGATGCCGATGTCGGCCGCGCGCAGCGCCGGTGCATCGTTGATGCCGTCGCCGAGGAAACCGACCACCTTGCCCTGTGCGCGCAGCTCGCGTACCAGGCGCTCCTTGTGCAGCGGGGTCAGGCGGGCAAACACGCGGTGGTGGTGCAACGCCCGCGACAGCGCACCGTCATCCATGCGCTCGATCTGCGGGCCGGTCAGGATGGTGTCCGCGTCCAGCCCCACCTGCGCACAGACGCGTGCGGTCACCAGCTCGTTGTCGCCGGTGAAGACCTTCACTTCCACGCCATGCGCGGCCAGCGCCTGCAGCGCCTGCGCAGCCGATTCCTTCGGCGGGTCCAGGAAGGCCACGTAGCCGACCAGGGTCAGGCCGCACTCGTCGGCCTGCGAGTAGGCGGTCTGGCTGGCGGCAGTCTCCTTCATCGCCACTGCCACCACGCGCAGGCCCTGTTCGTTGAGTTCCTCGGTGGTCTGCCGCACCCGCGCCAGGCGGCGCTCGTCCAGCGGCATGTCCTGGCCGTTCTCGCGCACGGTGCTGCACACCGCCAGCATCTCTTCCACGGCGCCCTTGCAGATCAGCTCATGGTGGTCCTCGCGCTCGGATACGACCACCGACATGCGGCGGCGCTCGAAGTCGAACGGAATCTCATCCACCTTGTGGTAGTCCTGCGACAGCCGCAACGAGCTCTGCAGCTCCACGTGCTCCAGCACCGCGCGGTCGAGCAGGTTGATCAGGCCGGTCTGGAAGTGGCTGTTGAGGTAGGCGAACTTCAGCACGTCCTCCGAATCGTGGCCGAACACATCGGTATGCCGCTCCAGCGCGATCTTGTCCTGGGTGAGGGTGCCGGTCTTGTCGGTGCACAACACCTCCATCGCGCCGAAGTTCTGGATCGCATCCAGGCGCTTGACGATCACCTTGCGCCGCGACAGCAGCACCGCGCCCTTGGCCAGGGTGGAGGTGACGATCATCGGCAGCATTTCCGGGGTCAGGCCTACCGCCACCGACAGCGCGAACAGGAACGCCTCGGTCCAGTCGCCCTTGGTCCAGCCGTTGATCAGCAGCACGAACGGCACCATCACCAGCGCGAAGCGGATCAGCAGCCAGCTGACGCTGTTGACGCCGGCCTGGAATGCGGTGGGCGCACGGTCGGTAGCGGTGCTGCGCTGGGCCAGGGTGCCGAAGTAGGTGCGGTTGCCGGTGGCCAGCACCACGGCGGTGGCGGTGCCGGACACCACATTGGTGCCCATGAACAACAGATTGTGCTGCTCCAGCAGGCCGGCCAGGCCATCGCCCGGGTGCGCGAACTTCTCCACCGGCAGCGACTCGCCGGTCATCGCCGCCTGTGCCACGAACAGATCCTTGGCGGTCAGCACGCGGCAGTCGGCCGGAATCATGTCGCCGGCCGACAGCACGATGTGATCACCGGGCACCAGTTCGCGGATCGGCAGGTCCAGCAATCGCGCCGGGCGACGGCTGTGCAGGTGCGCACCGAAGTACTGGTCGGCCACGTCTGCCGCCTCGGTGCCGGGATTGCGGCGCAGCACGCGAGCGGTATTGCCGACCAGTGCCTTCAGCCGCTCGGCGGCACGGTTGGAGCGGCCTTCCTGCACGAAGCGGATCAGCGTGGACAGCAGCACCATGGCACCGATCACGATCGTGGCCTTGATGTCCTCCGTCAGCCAGGACACCGCCGCCAGTACGGTCAGCAGCAGGTTGAACGGGTTGCGGTAGCACTGCCACAGGTGCCGCCACCACGGCAGCGGCTTTTCGTGATCGACCTCGTTGGGGCCGAGCGTGGCCAGCCGTTCCTCGGCCTCATGCGGGCTGAGGCCGTCGGCATGCGATTCCAGCGTGGCCAACAGCTGGGCTTCATCCTGCTGGGCAAGGGTGACTAGGCCGGTGGTGAGCGCGAACGGCGCGGCCTCGGCGCTGCCCGGGCCGAAGCCGGCCTCGGGCATCGCGCGGCGGCGGAACAGGTTGCCTGCGCGACGGCTGCGCAGGAAGGCGTTGAACCAGGCGTTGAGCAGGCTCATGGGACTCTCCTCGAATGTCAGAGCCGGCCGGGGCCGGAACACGAACGGAACGGATGGAACAGATCAGGCGTGGCGCATCGCCAGCACCGCCGGCGACCACGGCTGCATGTGCAGGCGCTGGCTGCCACCAATGCACAGCGGCTTCATCGCATCGCGCAGCGGGTAGGGCAGGTGGCGCAGCACGTTGATGCGCTCGCTGATCGGCAGCAGCGACAGCGCGTCGGCCACTACGCGCGGCGAGCCGAGCGACAGCGAGCGGGCGAACATGACCGGGCCGTGCTGCAGCAGCTGGCTGCGCAGGGCAGAAACATCGCGCTCACCGATCAGGCGGCGCAGGGTGATGTAGAGGATCTTGTACGACATGGGGGCGATCTCCAGGCAGGCGGCACCTGGCGATCCCCCGTCACTCAGGCAGGCAGGGACCGGCGGGCAGGCGCCAGGAACAGGCAACAAGCGGGCATCCGGGGCGCGGTGCGCCCGGCAGGGTCGGGGTCCATCTGCGTCTCCATGAGGGGAGGGGCCGGCCAGGGTTGCCCTGGCCAGTGGCGCTATTGTCCGCCCCTGAATGGGGCAGTCCTAGAGGCTCGTGGGTTAGCCCGGCTATACCTTGGTATAGCCGGGTACGCGTCGCGCCAATCGATGGCGCATCACGGGATCAATGCGCGGTGCTGGTCTGCTTGCACACGTCGTACTCGCCGCGGCTCAGTTTCTGGTCGCGATCGGTATCGCAGGCGTGCAGGCGCTCGGCCCAGTCGGGTGCCACGGCATCCACTTCAGCCAGGGTGACGATGCCGTCCTTGTCCTTGTCCAGCGACTCGTAGGACGGAATCAGCTTCACTTCGGTCACGTCCTCGGCGGCGGTGGCCTTGCTGGCCTCCTGCGGTTTGGAGCAGGCCCCCAACAGCAGGCCGGCGACAACGACGAGGGCAGCGGGAAGGTAGCGGAAACCGATCATGGCGTGCTCCTGTAGAGGGTTGGGTTCGCCACCGTGGCGCCCATGGCCGGATCATCGGCACCAGTCTGTAAGGGAGGTGCGAAGAATGCAGGTGATCCTGCGGGCGGGTGGGGCGCCGTTCACTGCCAGCGTAGGAATCGTTTCAAACCTGTAGGACAGATCCGATCTTTGCAACTTGTTGCATGGCTGGCGTGTAAGGCCGCTGTGAAAATTGTGGCTCGCCTCTCCCAGCGAGTCCGCCATGCCGCGCGTCCTCTGTTCGATCCTGTTGGCTCTGCTCGCAGGCAATGCCCAAGCCAAGACCCCACAGATCAACGTCGGCGTACTGTTCGACTACCTGCAACCCACGCACAGCAACCTGCTCAAGCGCATCCGCAACACCGGTGACGCCACGGCCTATGTGCGTGTGGAAGTCACCCAGATGCACTTCGATGCAGACGGCAAGGCCAGCGAAACGCCGGTGGATACCACCGCGCTGGTCCGCAATACGCCGGATGCCCAAGGCGTCATCGCCAGCCCCAGCCGCCTGATCATCGCAGGCAATGGACAGCAGGCCACACGCCTGGTGTATCGCGGTGCGCGTGACCAGGAGCGCTACTACCGGTTGCGCTTCATTCCGGTGGCTCCAACGGCCGAGGACTTCTCGCTCAGCGAAGAGCAGGCCCGGGAGGCGGCGGAGCTCACCTCGGCCATCCGCGTGTTCACCGGCTACGGCACGATCTTCTTCGTCGCGCCGGAGAACCCGCGCTACGACACGCGCATCGAACAACAGCAGGTACGCAATCGCGGCAACGCCACCGTGGTGCTGGACAACCTCCGCCAGTGCGAGCGCGACCGTCCCGATACCTGCACGCCGGGAATCATCGCCCATGTGCGTCCCGGCAACAGCTATGCGCTGCATGCCGCCGAGCACCAGTTCCTGCGTTTCGAGCTTCGCGAAGGCGACAGCCAACGCAGCATCGACTCGCGCCGTTAAGCCCACTTCCACCGATGGATCTGTCCCGAACGGGCCTGCCAGGCGCCCGCTGGGACGGCGTTGCCCTTGCCTGGCACCTTGATTTCCACCCTTGACCCTGGAGTGCATCCATGTCCCTGAAGACCACCCTGCTGGCAGCGGCCACCGCCCTGCTGATCACCCCGGCCGTTGCCCTGGCCGCTACCGAAACCAAGTCGATCACCGTCAACGTCACCGCTGACGTGCCGAACACCGCTGGCCTGCAGGTGTCCACCCCCGATGGCTGGGAAGGCCTGCCGCAGAACCTGCCGTGGAACACCGCCCGTCAGGAACTGGGTGAGCTGACCGGCCGTGTCATCAATATCAAGTCGCCGGCAGCGATCAGTGCCTACCTGTCGGCACCGGCACAGATGGCCTCGGCCGCCGACGTGGTCGACCTGGCAGTGAAGCTGGACAACGTGGTGGTGCCGGCTACCTCGGCCGCGAAGATCGAAGTCGCCAACGCCGCCCAGGCGGCTGCCGGCAAGTCGCTGGCCTTTGCCATTACCCCCACCGTGCCGACCGATGGCTACAAGCAGGGCAGCTACGGCGGCCAGTTCCACATGATTTTCGAAAGCGACATCTGACGATCATGCAGCTTCGTGCCCTTCCTGCCGCATCGCAGATGCAGCGGGAGGGCACGGGCATCCGCCCATGAAACGACCCGTCCGTCCCGCATCTCCGGCCCTTGCGCGATTGGCTGCCGGCATCGGCGCCGTGGTGTTTGCCGCGTCCAGCCATGCCGCCGGTCTTGCGTTGGGTGAGCTGCCCAGCCTGCTGGAGCAGCGCGAGCGCATGCCTGCGGAGTTCCGCGAGCATCTGTTCGGCAATCCGCTCACAGTGCGGGTAGAGCTGGACGGGCGCTACCTGGGTGACGCCGAGGTGTTGCTGCACGAAGACAATCGTGTGCAGCTGATCGGCTTTGGCGAAGCCCATGACAGCCCGCTGCCGCAGACGGAGCGGGCGCGCTGGGCCGAGGCATTGGCCGAGCCGCTGGCGCTGGGCGTCTGCAGCCAGCAATGTCGCGGGTTGTCGGCACTGCACTACAGCCTGTCCAATTCCCTGCTCAGCCTGCTAACCCCGGAGGGCGCGCACAAGGAAGGGCGCCACGTCACGCTGCCGGAGCGCGGCAGCCATGGGCTGATCGTGCGCAACAGCGTGGCCGTGCACGGCGGCCAGGAGCAACAAACGTCCGCACGCTACAGCGCCGAACTGCGCGGCAGCGTCGGCCGTTGGAGCACGGTCGGCAGCTACCAGTATTACGCCCAACCGGGCAGCCGCGAGCACTATCTCAGTGCACTGTATGCCCAGCGCGAACTCGGTGACCATTTCGTGCGTGCCGGCTACTTCCTGCCCACCTTCGAAGGCATCATCCGCCAGCCGCGCGCACCCGGTACCCAGAACGATACCGCGCTGGGCTTCATGCTCGGCTCGTCGGACGTGCTGCTGGCCGACACCCGCAGCCCCAGTGTGTACCCGGTCTATGTCACTGCCAGCCGCGAAGGCGTGGTGGAGATCCTGCGCGACGGCAATCTGTTGTCCACGCAGGCGGTCAAGCCGGGCATCCAGGAAATCGACACCCGCCGCCTGCCCGGTGGCATCTACGACGTGGAACTGCGTGTCATCGAGGATGGCCGCGAGGCCTCGCGTGAGACCGCGTCGATCCACAAACCAAGTCGATGGAGCGACCCCAGCCGCCGCTGGCGCTACAGCGTGTTCGCAGGCCAGCAGCGTGGCCTGCTCGACAGTGGTCGCGCACTACAGGAGGGCAAGCTGGCCGCCGGCGCGGTGGTCAACTACCTGGTGCATCCCCGTGCGGTGGCAGGTGCCACGGTGCAGCAGATCGGCACACGTCACGCGACGGGGCTGTCGATGGACTGGCAGGCCAGCGACCGCTTCAGCACCTACACCAATGTCTACACCTCCAGCGATGCCGGGCGTGGCGTCGACCTGCAGGGGTTGTACCGCTACCGCGCCGGATCGGTGGTGGCCAACCACGCGCGCAGCTGGGCCGAGCAACGCCAACGTGTCCTGCCCGGTGATGGCTCGGCGCCGCGCTGGGAAACCCGTGGGGGCTGGCAGGACACCACCGCGGTGTCGATCACCCATCGCTTCAGCCATCGCGACAACGCCAGCCTGCGGGTGGCGCGCAGCACGGGCTTCACCCAAGGCACCGGCATCGATGTGTCCTATGGACGCCGGGAGACCCTGTTCGGCAGGCACGATGTGAATTGGCGGGTCTCGGCCTACGATCGACCTGGCAGCCGCTTCACCCATTACCGCCGGCAGCGCGGCGTTGATCTGACCGTCAGCGTATCGCTGGGCAGCGAGCGTCGCAGCTACAGCGGCAGCCTCGGTAGCCGTACCGGCGAGGCTGGCCAGCGTGATACCTATGTCAGCGCGACAGCCACGCAGCGTGTGGATGGCAAGCTGCTGCAGAGCGTGAACGGCATGATCAGTGCCGAGCGCAGCGGCATCGGTGCTGGTGCAGGTGCCTACCTGCAGAGTTCGTTGTTGGAGGGAGACGTGCAGCTATACCGTGGCGCAGGCTCGGGCCACGTCAGCGGCAGCGCCAACCTGGACAGCACGCTGGTGATCGGCGGTGGCCGTGCCGCGGTGCTTGGTCAGGGCCGCAGCGGCAGCGTGGACACCGGCATCATCGTCGACGTGCGCAGTGACTATCCCGATGTTGCCCTGCGTGCCGACGACAGCCGGGGGGGCGGCGTGGCACTGAAGCCGGGGCGCAACTTCGTGCCGGTGACCGCTTACCGCGCAGGCCATGTGCAGTTCGATTTCCAGGGGCGGCACGCGCCCGCTGCCACCCTGCAGCCGTCCACCGTCAGCTACCACCTCAACAAGGGCGGGGTGATGCACGCCACCGTGGATGTGCTGCGCACGTTCACCGTGATGGGCCAGGTGATCGATGCGGATGGCAATGGCGTGCGCGGTGTGCAGGTGATCAACCATGCCGGGCGCAGCGTCAGCCAGGAAGAGGGGTTCTTCACGTTGGAACTGAGTGCACGGGCGCCGGTGGTGGAGCTGCGCTATCCGAACCTGGTGAGCTGCGTGCTGACGATGGAAGAGGGGCGGTATCCGCGTGAGGGTGATGTGCTGATGGTGGGTGGAATCAGATGTATCAGCAGCAAGGAAGCAGTTATCACCCGCGCAGCAACGGCAGATACCCGGCGCAGTTCTGTATCAGGAGCATCGAATTGAACCAAATCATTGAGCCGCGTCAGTCATGGTCCTGGCTGCTCGTGCTACTTGGATTCGTGGCAGGCACATGGCAGGCGCAGGCGTTGGATCTGAAGATAACGGGCGAATACAAGCCCACTCCACTGGAACCCGGGAACGGTCAATTTAAGGACACGACGCCTCGCCACAACTATTGCACCAGGCCAGGTTGCAGGCCCAGTATTCGCGTGGAGGGGGTGGCCATCAGCTATCCGGAAGGGTTCGAGGCAGGAGCCACGGGCAGGGAATCTCTCTACTTTCGCATGCCCTCTGTTCTGCGGACGGTGACGCTGACCCATGAAGAGAATGGAAGCGCGGTGGAAGTGCGCTGGCGAGTTGATAGTTTCACTGGCAGCGTTGAGGGCAGGCCGAACTCGGTGCGGCCCACTGGGCACTCGGCTCCACCTCCTTGCAATTCGATTTTTGGGCGTGGGGGGACGACCTGGTTCGACTTCCAGTGGCGCTTGGATGAGCGGGGGCAGGGCTGCTCAAAGACGGTTCTCGCCGACATGCCGCCAGGCAGATTTCTATACTTCGGGATCAGCTACGAGCTCCAGTTCCCCAATGCGGTTGCCATGCACAACGGCCGCTATACCGGTGTAGTGCCGCTCACAATGGGCCCGGGTGGGGACATCGACTTCGGTGATCGGGCATTGATTTCTGATGGCACCCTGAATATTGCAATCGAACTGGAAGTCCAGCATCAGTTCGCTGTGCGATTCCCTGTGGATGCGCCAGTGGTACAGCTAGCGCCGGAAGGTGGATGGTCGCAATGGCGAGACCACGGAATCCGGCCGAGCAGACTTAGGCAGGAGCTTCCCTTTCTGCTGACAAGCTCCATGGATTTCAACATGAAGTTGCAGTGTGAGCACGAGGCTGCGGATCGCTGCGGCATCCGTAATGCTGAAGACGATACAGTGGTTCCGGTAGACGTTGACGTGACCATTCCGGGAATGAGCAGCGTAATAGATGGACGCCCGGCACAGGGCACGCCGCTGCTGCCGGACAATGCGCGGGCCCCACGCTTCACCCCGGATGGCTATCTGTTGCAGCGCCGCTCAACGCTGCGCTTCACCGCAGGTCGCGACGCAGTGACAGAGATGCTGAAGTCGCCCGGCTCGCATTGGCAGGGCAACATGACGGTGGTGTTTGATGCCAATCCGTGACGAGGGGATAGCCGGCATGGGTAGAGTCGACTGTTGGTCGACTCTACCTGCAATCGCTGGAATGCCGGCCAGCGGCCGGCACTACCCCGTGCCTTCAGAATCGATCAGCAAACGCGTCCGTGGCCCGCACCAGTGCATCCACCGTCGCCGGCTCGTTCGCGCTGTGGCCGGAGGTCACCATCTCCAGCCTGGCTTCCGGCCAGGCCCTGGCCAGGTCCCAGGCGCTGCGCGGCGGGCAGATGATGTCGTAGCGGCCCTGCACGATCACGCCGGGCAGGTGGCGGATGCGGTCGATGTCGCGCAGCAGCTGGTCCGGCTCCAGGAAGATGCCGTTGCGGAAGTAGTGCGCTTCGATGCGGGCCTTGGCCAGCGTATCCAGCGGGTCATCGGTGGACACGGCATCCACGTCGTGCTGCAGGGTGGCGGCGTTGTCCTCCCAGCCCAGCCAGGCCTGCGCGGCGGCGATGCGGGTGGCCTCGTCGGCGCTGTCCAGGCGCGCCCAGTAGGCCGCGATCATATCGCCACGCTCGGCTTCCGGGATGTAGGCCTCATAGCGGTCCCAGCGCTCCGGGAAGATCCAGCGCGCACCGCCATTGGCTTCCGCAAACCAGCGGTTTTCCATCTCGCGGCCGAGGAACACGCCACGCACGATCAGGCCGGTGGCGCGTTCGGGATGCGCCTGCGCATAGACCAGCGACAGGGTTGAACCCCAGGATCCGCCATAGACCAGCCAGCGTTCGATGCCAAGGTGCTCGCGTACCTTCTCGATGTCGGCCACCAGGTCCTGTGTGGTGTTGTCGCGCAGCTCGCCGAACGGCGTGGAGCGGCCGCTGCCGCGCTGGTCGATCAAGACGATGCGGTAGCGCGCCGGATCGAAGAAGCGGCGGTGGGTGGGCGAGATGCCGGCGCCGGGACCACCATGCAGGTACACCACCGGGATGCCCTCTGGCGTGCCGCACTCTTCGATATGCAGGGTGTGCAGATCGCTCACCGGCAGGGTGAACTCGCGGTAGGGCTCGATGGCGGGGTAGAGGGTACGCATGGGGGTGCTCACAAGCAGGGACGTTCAGCATAGCGCCAAGCGCGCACAAGGCCAGGGGCAGTTGCCTGCCGGATGCTGGAAAGGGCCTGTTCGCTGCGCACAAGCTTTCGCGCTGCAAACGACCACCACTGGGACGTCCGCGCTCATTCGCGGTCTCAGTAGCGGCGCGAGCGAGCTGCTGATGCCTGCCGCGTATCGTCGCTGTCCGATGGAAGGCATTCGCAGTGGTGCGCAGGATGACCCGGTGGCGGCACAGTCCGGCCACCCTCATTCCATCAACCGGAGCATTCCATGAACATCGAATCGATCCTTTACTCGGCCCAGGCCACCGCGGTCGGCGGCCGCGAAGGTCGCGCTACCTCGTCGGACAAGACCCTGGACATCGCCCTCTCCACCCCGGCCGAGCTGGGCGGCACCGGCGGCACCGGCACCAATCCGGAACAGCTGTTCGCTGCCGGCTACTCCGCCTGTTTCCTCGGCGCCCTGAAGTACGTGGCCGGTCAGGAGAACATCGCGATTGCTGACAACGCCTCGGTCACCGGTCGCGTTGGTATCGGTGCGGTCAGCACCGGCTTCGCCATCGACGTGGCACTGACCATCTCGCTGCCGGGCGTGCCCGCAGTGCAGGCCGAGGATCTGGTGCGCAAGGCGCACATCGTCTGCCCGTACTCGCACGCTACCCGTAACAACATCAATGTGGCGCTGATCGTTGCCTGAGAGAGCAGGCCGCAGCGGGTGACTGCCTGCTGCGGCCAAAGGGCCGGGTTACCGATCCAGATCGTGCCAGTCGTGTGGCGCGGCGGCCAGGAAGGCGTGCGCGGCGGCATACAGCGCGGTGGCGCCGCTGGCGATGGACGCGGCGCCGTACTCGCCCAGTACGTGCAGCGTGCCAGCGGTACTGCCATCGCAGCGGTGGCCAAGCAACAGCACCGGAACCTGGGCCAATCTGGCCAGGCGCAGTGGCGCAGGCTCAATGGCACTTCCCGTCTCGCGCCACGGGCAGGGGTCCAGCAGGGTCACTACCGTGGCCCCACGTCGCAGTTTCCTCCAGGCCTGGCCGCAGCGCGGCGGCCGCCCGATATCCAGGCGATGACCCCAGCGCTGCAGGTCCAGCAACGTGCGGTGCATGGGCGAATCTTCATGGTGGAGGGCATTGATGAAGTAGTGTGCGGGGGCGCCCGGCCGATCCAGCAGCGCGGCCATGGCCAGGTTGAAATCGCCACTGGGCAGCAGGCAGATCACGCGCCGCCGGCCGGCCGAGGAGGCCCAGAGTGCGCCCGGATCGCGCCACGCCATTGCGCGCAGCCGTTGCTGCAGGGCAGGGAAGGGCAGGGATTGCAGGTGACGCGCCTGTGCGCTGCGTAGCCAGCGCCCCGCCAGGAAGCGGGCTGCGAGGGTCGAAGCCGAAGATGACGCGTGGCCCAGTCGCTGCAGGGTGTCGAAGGCCCGGCCATGCCGCTCCGCCTGCAGCAGCGGTCCGAGCACCGCAAATGCGCCTTCGGCAAGTGAGACCTGCGCAGGTGCAGGCAGCATCGGCAGCAGGGCGGCACCTATCTGCAGGCTTGCGCGGTGGCAGGCATGGCGGGCCAGCAGATGCAGTGCCCACCGGCGTTCGCGGCCTCTTGATGCGCTCATCGCGACGTCCTCGTCAACAGGGAGATGCACAGCGTCCCCAGCCCGAAGCGGCACGGAAACCGGACAAGTTCGAAATGTGGACAGAACTGTCTGGCGAGTTGAATGCGTCATGCGTCGGCGCATTTTTGGACCTTGTCCTACATCGACGGTCGCCGCCGCCACGCATGCTGGCGTTCTCATTTTCTTCACGTTGCGCGATGCCATGTCGCCCGCCTCATCCTCCCTCGCAGATTCGCTGCACCGCCTGCGCTCCGGCGCGGCGGCGACGCCGATCCATGCGGGCGAACTGCAGGCACTGAAGCAGTACCCGCGCCGGCTGATGCTGGCCTGCGGCGCAGTGCTGAGCCTGCTGTCGCTGAGCGTGCTGTTTACCCTCGTCGTGGTCCAGGTGAATGGATACGAGGCGCGGCGCATCGCTGACTTCCGCCGCGCCCACACCGCGTTGCAGATCCAGCTGGCGCGGCAGGACGCCAGTTACGCGCGGTTGGCGAACATGGCCGAGTACGCCTGGGACCGGAACATCCAGCTGGGCGATACCAGCGCCGACGATCTGCGCCGGGGCTACCTGCAGGGCGGGCAACGGCTGGTGGTGGTCGCAGACAGGAACAGCCGTCCGCAGATGGCGCTGGGTCTGGACACTGCACAATGGCGAGCGCAGGAACTGGAACGCTACCTGCAGCTGACCACAGCGGTATCGCTCATCCAGCGCCTGACCAGCACTGCCGACGAGAGTGAACCGGCCAGCGCGTCCTACTTCTTCGACCCCAGCGGGCAGTACCTGTCACTGGACAAGGGCCTGACCGAACGCAGCCTGATCACGGCGCTGGCGGCGAGTTCGCGCAGCGAAGTGTTCGAGCACCTGCGCGCGCCGGCCCAGCTGCTGGCGCCGGCGTCCGGACATGACCAGGTGCCCCTGCTCGAAAGCGTGGAGCGCAGCGACACCCCGCGTCGCACCTTCGGCCGTCATCCCATCACCGGCGAACCATCGTTGGTGTCGGTGTTCCAGGCCACCGTGGGTGCGACCCCGATTGCGACCTTCGTGGCCTATGAGCCGATGGCGCGACTGCAGGCGCTGCTGCGTCGTAACAGCCAGGGCCACATCACGTTGCTGGACCGCGACGGGATGCGGGTGCTCAGCTCGGATGATGCCGGCAGCGATGGCGACCTTTGCGCCGATACCGACTGGGTGCTGCTGGGCGATGCCACGCGTGCCCGTTTCCACAATGGACGTTTCACCCTGGCACTGCCGGTGACAGGCACGCCCTGGACGCTGGTGGAGACCTACTGCTGGGGCGACATTCTGCGCGGCATTGCATCGATGCTGCTCAGTGGTATTGCCTGCCTGCTGGCCGCGCTGGCCCTGCTGTGGTTCCTGCTGCTGTGGCTGCACCGACGCATGTACACACCCGCGTTCCGGCAGGTGAAGGCCATCTATGCGCGGGATCGCCGCCTTCGCCTGCTGCTTGAGCACGTGCCGGTGGGCGTGGCCCTTCTGGAAGCTGGCACCGGTCATGTGCAGGACTGGAATGGCCCGCTGCAGCGCATGGACCGCGCCAGCGGCGCGCGGCTGATGCCGCAGCTGCGCGAGGCGATGATGCAGGCCGACGTGCGCCATGGCGCGGTGACGATCGAGGGTAGCCTGGCCCTGGCCAACGATCCGCAGCAGCGCCTTTGCCATCGCACGCACATCCACTCCGGTGGAGACGCCTGGCCAGGCGGTGTGCTGCTGATGGTGGAAGACATCAGCCACGACATGCGCGAGCTGGAAGCAGAGCAGAAGCGGACTGCGGAGGCAGACGCCTGCAGCCGGGCCAAATCGAATTTCGTGGCGGCGATGAGCCACGAGATCCGCACCCCGCTGCACGGCATCATCGGCCACCTGGAGCTGCTGGCACGCAGCCCGTTGCAGGCCGAGCCCGCCGAACGCGTATTGCGCCTGCGCCAGTCCGCCGATTCCCTGATGGACATCATCACCGACGTACTGGATCTGTCGCGCATCGAATCCGGGCAATGGACACTCACGCCCGAACGCTTCGCACCGTCCGCGCTGCTGGAGCGGGTGGCGGTGCTGTACGCACCGGTGGCACAGGCCAAGGGCCTGCAACTGGACTGCGTGGTGGACGCCGATGTACCTGCGGCGGCCGTCGCACCGATGGCCGCCATCGAGCGGGTGCTGCGCAACCTCACCAGCAACGCGCTGAAGTTCACCGCCTCTGGCCGGGTGCAGTTGCGCGTCTCGCATGTGCGTGAGCAAGAGGGCGGGTTCCTGCGCCTTGAAGTCACTGACTCCGGTATCGGCCTGAGCCCGGAAGAAGGTGAGCGCCTTTTCCAACCCTTCGTCCAGGCCGGGCCCAGCATCGTGTCGCGCTTCGGCGGCTCCGGCCTCGGCCTCGCCCTGTGCCAGCAGCTATGCGAACGCATGGGCGGCCGCATCTGGGTGGAAAGCACCGCGGGTGTCGGCAGCCGTTTCGTGTTCGAGGTTCCGTTGCTGACCTCGATCGCCATTCCGGTGCCGCTGCCGCTGGCCGGGCAGCGGATCAATCTGTTGGCTGCGCCTGGCCCCTGGCAGGGGGAGCTGGAGCGGCGGCTGCGCAGGTGGGGGGCGCAGGTGCATCTGGTGCGCGGTCAAGCGGCGGAGATGTCGGCTGCGGCGGTCTGGGTCCTGTTCGAGACGCCGGCCGAGGAGCTGCGCTGGGTGTCGCGCAGCGGCCAGCCCTGGGTAAGGGTCTGCCGTGAAGGTCCCTTGCGCCCGCAGCCGGAGAACGGCGGTCACGTGGTCTCCTGCTACGCCAGTGAAGCCCTGTGTCAGGCACTCCTTCAGGCGCCGGCCCGCACCGCGTCACATATGCCAGCGATTGACGCAATCGGATAAATTGCATGGGCACCCACCTCAGGATCACGGTCATGGCAGGCACTGAAGCAGCGCAGGGAGCGGGCAGCACAGCGGCGGCCGCGCGCCTGGACGACCTGCGCCGGCTGCGCCGTCGCCTGTTGTTCGGGGGCGGTGCACTGATCACGGTGCTGGTACTGCTGACCGCCATCGTCAGCTCCATTGCCGACGTGGAAGAGTTCCACGCCCGCGAGCGTCAGTCCTTCCTTGAAGCACGGGCGGCGCTGGACTACTTCCTGTACCAGCGCGACCGCGCCTATGCCACCTCGGTCAACGGCAACGATGTGCTGTGGCGCGACCAGCGCCTGGCGCTGACGGCGGTGGGGACGCCGCTGGCCGAACGCTTCCACGCCCAGGGTGAGGAAGTGGTGGTGCGCGCTGAAGGACGTACCGCCGTGCCATGGCTGGTGCTGGGCGCCCGTGACAATCCGCTGCCGCCCGAGGAGCTGAAGGCCTACCTCGGCATGATCGATATCTACTCGGCCTACACCGCCGATTCGATCACCTCGCAGGACGCGCCAGGACCTGTGGCGATGTTTGCCTACGAGCCACAGGGCCGCCTGCTGGCCGTGTCCAACGTGCGCGACGAGGCGCAGCTGCTGCAGACCCTGGGCGTGGCCACCCGCCAGCAGGCCTTTGCCCGCCTGCTGCGTGATGAGCCCGAGGTACGCAAAGTGCAGCCACGTCCCGGCCCGATCCGCGCCGCGTCGCGTGAGGGCAGGCTGATCTCGCGCTATGCCACCAATCCGCTCAACGGCCAGCCTTCGTTGGTTGGTGTTGTCACCATGGCTGAAGGCACCACGCCGTACTTCCGGCGCGTGGTGTTCGAGTCGGTCGACAACATCAAGACCCGGCTGGAGGCGCGCGAAGAGGGCCGCTATCTGGTGCTGTCGGCCAAGCACGAGGTGGTGCTCAGCACCGGTGGCCTAAGCAGCCAGGAGCAGGATCTGTTGCTGCAGACGCTGCCCGCACGCAACGGCACCAAGCCCTCGCGGCAGTATGCGCAGGGGCGCTTCATCCTCAGTTGCAGCCTGCCTGGCGTGGACTGGACGCTCAGCCATGTCTACGACTGGTCCGATATCTGGAAGGCCCAGGGCCCGTACCTGCTGGCACGCAGCCTCAGTGCCCTGTTGATCATCGGCCTGTTGTGGTGGCTGCTGCTGCGCATCGACCGCCGTGTGTTCACACCGGCGCTGGCCGATGCCTCGCGGGTCTACGAGAGCGAAGCGCTGAGCCGCGCCATCATCGGCACCGCGCCGATCGGGCTGGCACTGCTGGCACGCGACAGTGGCAGGCCGCTGTTGCAGAACGACACCGCGCGCCAGCTGGTGGGCGAGGGTGCCGATGTCGGCAGCACTGTTGCGCCGCTGTACGCGCGGCTGGCCGAGCTGGGGCGCAGCAGCCACGGCGACGAAGCGCTGGAGCTGCAGTGGTCGCCCGACGAGGAAGGCAGTGACACCCAGCTGCAGATCAGCATGGCACTGGCTACCTATCACGACCAGGCGGTCTGGGTCTGCGCCCTGCGCGATGTGACCGCGCAGGTGGAGCTGGAAGACACCCTGCGCCGTGCCCGCGAGGATGCCGAGGCCGCACGCCAGGCCGCCGAAGCGGCCACCCGCGCCAAATCCGCCTTCGTGGCCACGATGAGCCACGAGATCCGCACGCCGCTCAACGGGGTTCTGGGCCACCTGGAGCTGTTGGCCCGTTCGCCGCTGCAGCCCGGCCAGCGCGAGCGCCTGGACCGCATCCGCTTCTCGGCCGATGCGCTGATGCGGATCATCAGCGACGTGCTGGACTTCTCGAAGATCGAAGCCGGGCAGCTGGATGTGGAGCCCGCGCCCTTTGCATTGCGTCCACTGATTGAAAGCGTGGCGCTGCTGTATGCACCCGACGCGCTGCGCAAGGGCGTGCGGCTGTTCTTCGCCGTGGAAGCAGCGCCGGGCCAGGACTGCATTGGCGATGCACACCGCATCCGCCAGATCCTCAATAACCTGGTCAGCAACGCGGTCAAATTCACCGAATCCGGCCGCATCATCCTGCGCGCCGAGCTGCAGGACGTGGCCGGCAGGGGGGCGCAGCTGCGCGTGCAGGTGATCGATTCCGGCATCGGCATGAGCGCGCAGCAGGCTGAGCAGCTGTTCCAGCCGTTCCAGCAGGCCGATGCCAGTGTCTCGCGTCGCTACGGCGGCAGTGGCCTGGGCCTGGCGCTGTGCCAGCAGCTGGCGCAGGCCATGGGCGGGCAGGTGTCGGTAGAGAGCACCGAGGGCGTGGGTAGCAGCTTCAGCCTGTCGCTGCCGGTGCGCCTGCAGCCGGCCGCGAACCCACCTGCGCAGCCGCTGCAGGGGCTGCGCATCACGGTTCTGTCCTCGACGCCGGAGTGGCGCAGCGAGGTCGGGCGCGTGCTGACGGAGTGGGGCGCGGAGCCCCAGCTGCTGGACGCCCCGCAGGCTGACGCCACGGGTGATGTGCTGCTGATCGTGGGTGACCACCGGCCGTGGAGCCTGGACGAGGAGCATCAACTGGCGGCCTCGCATCGGCGCACCGTGTACGCCCACGCTCAGGGACCGCTGACGCCAGACGTGCAGGGTGATAGAACCGAGGTCAGCTGTTATGCCAGCGATGCCCTGTTGGCGGCCATCGGCACGGATCAATCCACACCGTCCGCCATCGCGCCCGTCCAGTCGGCACCGGTATCACGTTCGCGCGGGCGCGTGCTGCTGGTGGAAGACAACGCCGTCAATCGTGAACTGATCCAGCAGCAGCTGGAAGAACTGGGTTACGACGTCGATGCTGCCGAAGACGGCGCCGCGGCACTGGCGCTGTGGCGCAATGACATCTACCTGGCGGTGCTGACCGATATCAACATGCCGGTGATGGATGGTTACGCATTGGCGCGTGAGCTTCGCCAACGCGGACAGTCGCTGCCCATCCTGGCAATTACCGCTACCGCACTGGCCAGCGAGCGTGAGCGCTGCCTGGCCGCGGGCATTGATGATCTGCTGTTGAAGCCGCTGAACCTGGAACGCCTTGAAGCCGGGTTGAGCAAGACTGGCCGCGTGCAGGTGGTTCCGGCCACAACGACTGCCAACCCAGGCAGGCCGTCCGCCTCCATTCGGCGCCTGTTCGTGGAGACCGGCGACAAGGATCTACAGGCGATGGTCGCAGCGCGTGCCGGGAACGACACACAGCGGCTGCTGGACCGCGTCCACGCGTTCAAGGGCGTACTGCAGATGCTGGGCGAAGTGGATCTGGGTGAGCGCTGCGGCGAGGTAGAGCTGGCACTGCGAGAGGGCCAGATAGTGCCGGAATCGCAGCTGGACGCACTGCGGGCGGCATTGCAGGCACGGTTGGATGACTACCGGCGAGATCTGGAGCAGGAACCGTGATGCGATCCAGAAGTACCGTATCAGCCGCGCGGAGCGCCGGGTTTCAGCCCAAGCTCGGCCGCGAACGAGTACAGCTCCGCATCGCGCTCCACGCCCAGCTTGCGCATGGCGTTGACCTTCTGCGTGCTGACCGTCTGTTTCTTGCGATCAAGGTGCGCAGCGATCTGGGTGATGCTCAGGCCCTGGATGAACAGCGCGACTACTTCTACTTCCTTCGGCGAAAGCGCAGTCACACGCCGTTGCTCCTTGCGCCGCAGCAGTTCTGCCACCGCCGGCGAGTGATAGCGGCGGTTGGCATACACCGCCATTACTGCGGCCTGCACCTGCGAAAGATCGTCGGCCTTGCTGACGATGCCGGACACACCGCTGGTATCGAGCTTGTGGATCAGACCAGGCTGGTCCAGGCCAGTCATCACCACAACGCGCAGGGCAGGGAAGTGGTGGGACAGATAACCCAGCAGCTCCAGCCCATCACCGAACGCGCCGCCCGGCATCGCGTAGTCGGTCACCAGCACGTCGCAGGGCTCGCGTTCCAGCAGCGCCACCAACTCGGTGGAATCGGCCACGGCACCGATGCACTGGATCGCCGGAGCTTCCTGCAGCGCGCTCTGCACGCCAAGGCGGATCACCGGGTGATCGTCGGCAAGGGCAACGCGAATAGCCAGCTGGGTCATCAAGGCACGGATCCGGTGGAAACGGAAAAGAGCAGTGTGCCGGCAACCGGCACGTACAGATCAATGAAGCACGCCAAGGACATCATGTCATGAAAATCCGCATCGTCATCGCCGATGACCATCCCGTCATTCTTGCCGGCGTACGCGAGTCGCTCGCCAGTGAGCCGGAAATCGAAATCGTGGCTACGGCTGGGGATTCTACGGCATTGGTCGAGGCGCTCAGCAAGCACTCCGTGGATGTCGCTGTGACGGATTTCTCGATGCCGGGCGGTGAGTACGGCGACGGCGTGGCGATGCTGGGATTCCTGCGAAGGCGCTTCCCGAAGCTGCCGCTGGTGGTGCTGACCAGCATCTCCGGTGCGCAGGTGCTGGCCGGCATCGGCCGCACCGGCGTGAACTGCATCGTCGGCAAGATCGACCCCATTGCCGAACTGACCCATGCCATCCAGGCGGCCCAGCGCCACGATGGCTACCTGTCGGGCAGCATCGTGGAACAGCTGGACAAGACGCGCGATGTGGCACTGACCAAGCGTGAGATCGAGGTGTTGCGGATGATTGCGCAGGGCATGGCGCAGAAGGAGATTGCGGAACAGCTGAAGCGCAGCCGGCAGACCGTCAGCACGCAGAAGCATTCGGCCATGCGCAAGCTGGGGCTGGAGCGCACCAGCCAGATCTTCGACTACGCGCTGGAGCAGGGCCTGGTATCTGCGTCGCAGGTGGCGCGGGGGCTTCCCGATGGTGGTCACAGTGGATGACGCCGCCGCAATCCGACATCGTCCGATGGAAACACCCGACGGAGAAACTAGTGTGGATGCATCGTTTGCATCCTCGCATGGAGTCGCCGTGCCGCCTCTTCTCGACGTTCGCATTGCCTCGTTGATGTCTCATTTCAGCCAGCTTTCGCCGCATGCGCAGAGGCGATTCATGGCATTGCTCAACGAGTACCTGTATGCGTCGCCGGTGCAGCGAAGGCAGCTGCGGCGGGATTGGGAGCGTGTGTCGGAACGGGCCTGTGTGTGCGGAGAGGGGCATGACGAAGGTTGGTTGGGTCCTTCCCGCGGGAAAGTTTGAGCGCGAGTGTCCTGGGCATTCCTTTGCGTACGCATGTGCGCCAAGCATGAAGTGAAGTTGGTGTGAAAATTCGGACGAGTCAGACAGCTTGAACGTCAAACATTGCGCATCGTGATCGGACCGGGAGATGTCCGCACGCGAGGTGACGCGCACTCCCGGGACTTTCCATCCTGAGAGAGATGTTCAATGAAGAACTCGCATCGTAATTCCCTGCTGGCCACGCTGCTGGTGTGCCTGGCCCCGGTTGCCGCTTCGGCCGCCGAAGGCTACCTGACCCCTTCCAAGAACGGCGGCAGCGGTGCCATGCCGTCCGGCTACACCAAGCTGTACTTCGAGCTGGCATCCAACGACTTCGCCGCCGACCTGGCACTGCCGGCCAACCCGCGCACCGCGGACCAGGTGATCCTCAGTACCATGGCCTGGGGCAGCAGCCGTCTTGATGCCAAGAACACTTCAGTGGAAGACCTGATCTACATTCCGGTGGAAAGCTTGAGCAACTTTGAGCTGATGCGAGGCGGCAATCCTGATCGCTGGCTCGCAACGGGCGGCCTGAGCGCAGGCCGCGTGCTCTTGAACAGCGGTGAGCACGGCATCGCACCGATGACGGACAAGCTGATGACCGACGTGCATGTGGCCGGCTCTGTGAAGAGCATCCAGCTGCCTGCCTCGGCGCCGGCCGGCGCAGTGGCTGGCGTGCAGAGCTTCAATGGCGTGGATGTCGCGATTTCGGGCGTGGCCGGTGGCGCTTCGGTGTGCCCGCAGTCCACCACCTGCGGCTTCGTGTTCGATGCCGCAAGCAATCAGTGGCACGCCCGCCGTGGCCGTGCGCATTTCCAACCGACCACCGTGCAATTGCCGATGCCGGAACAGCGCTGGACCGACATCGTGACCGGTAGCGCCGCCGATGATGTGGTCACGCCGCAGTTCATGGTGCTGCCTAGTTCGGGCATTGAGGGCGACATTCTGGAGTTCACCGATCCCTCCAACTCCAGGTTCTTCCGGGTTGGTACCGAGGGATCGGTTGGTTCGGTGCTCTCGGCACGGCCGCTGACCTATCGGTACAGCTCGCAGCAAGGCCGCTGGGTCCACCAGCCGCGATAAGCCTTGTCGATTCGTCGCTGGGTGGGAGTTCAGTGCTCCCGCCCGGCTCGCTGCACTTCTGTGGAACGCACCATGAAAATGATCACCCCGGCGCTCTGCGCCATCGCCGCCCTGTGCGGCCTTTCGACTACTGCATCGGCCGGCAACGCCGATGGCTACTACGCCACCGCCCGCATCATCGATGCCGACCATCGTGCCCGTAACATGGACGCCAGTGCCCGCCCAGGTATCGGTCGTTTCGTGGCCGGTGACGAGCGCCAGCGTTTCGTGACCGGCGCCATCGGCTTCGGCTATGCGCACGGCAACAGCTGGCGTACCGAAGGCGAATACACCCTGCGCCGCAACGATACCTACACCAGCGGCTCCAGCGTCTTCGCCACCAGCTTCAACAACCATGAAGTCAGCTCGCAGCGGCTGATGCTCAACACCTACCGCGACTTCGCCATCAACGATGCGTGGTCGGTGTATGGCAGTGCAGGTGCTGGTCTGGCTCAGCTGAAGTCGGGTGGCTGGCAGGGCAACACCAGCCGCCGCTACGACACCACCACCCGCACCGGCCTGGCCTGGTCGTTGGGTGCAGGCGTTTCGGTCGCCGCGTCTGATCGCATGACGATCGACCTGGGCTATCGCTATGTGGACATGGGCAGCACCGAAAGCGGCTGGAACACCTTCGGCAACGCCCGTGGGCTGCAGGACGAAAAGATGCGGCTGGATCTGAGCTCCAGCGAGATCCATCTGGGCGCTCGTCTGGCGTTCTGAACGAATCGCCGCGGGCTGGCAGGTCAACTCATAACTCGTCGTTGTCCTATGCCTGCCAAATCCCGGCATCCGTAGCATTTCCTCTCGAAGGGAATGCCCTTCGCTCAAGCCCAGGAACGCGCGGCTTGAACGCAAACCACCAACCCTAAACAGGAATTCAACAACATGAACAAGCTTGCAATTGCTCTGTCCGCCGCGCTCTCGCTGGGTGCTGTCGCTTCGGCCTCGGCGCAGGACGCCACCATCACCTTCAACGGCAACATCACTGCCGCAGCCTGTGCAATCAATATCGGTGGCGATGCATCGTCCAGCACCGTAACGATGCGTACTGTCACCGCGGAAGGTTTGAAGACCACCAATCCCGGTCATCGCAATTTCACCGTGACCGTGGGTGACAGCACTGTGGCGGGCTGCCCGGGCAACACGGCCGAGCTGATCCTCGACACCGCGAATGTCAATCCACTGACCGGCAACCTGATCAATCGCCATGTGAATCCGGGCGATCCCAATCCCGATCCGGCTGCTGCAGGTGTTGAAGTGCGGATCCTGGATGAATCGGGCACTGCCATCAATCTGGCTTCCGACACCATCGAAGCTGCAAAGGGTTCTGACAACAACTTCACCTACAAGTTCCAGGCGATCTATCACGTTGCGGACCACGGCGTCGTGACGGCCGGCAAGTTCGCCTCTGCGCTGCCGTTCATCGTCTCGCACTACTGAAGGTTGATGGATGGTTGGGACTCAGGGGTTCCAACCATCTTCGCCAATCGTTCTCTTCCATACCTGGAGTACATGATATGAACGCAATGCATCGCTCGATTCTGTGCACATGCCTGGCGCTCACCGCCCTGTCGATGGCAACGGCCGTGCATGCGGGTGTGGAGATCGACGGAACACGCGTGATCTTCAATGAAGGCATGCCCGAAGCGACGATTCGAGTGAAGAATCCGGGCAGCACGCCGGTTCTGCTGCAATCGTGGGTGGACACGCTGACAGAATCAGCCAGCCCGACGACGACCAAGGCGCCTTTCGTGTTGCTGCCGCCGATCTCGCGCGCCGAGCCCGGCAAGAGCCAGGTGCTGCGCATGAAGATTGCGAGCGGCAACCTTCCGCGTGACAAGGAAAGTGCCTTCTGGCTCAACGTGCTCGAGGTCCCTGCCATCAAGGCCGACCAGTCCCAAGGTGACGGCTATCTTCAGGTGACGGTCCGCAATCGATTGAAGATTTTCTATCGACCGAAGGGATTGGACGCACGAGGTGCAGGCAGAGCCGCAGCGAACGTGCAGTGGAGACTGTTGCCGCAGATCAATGGTGTGGCTCTGCAGGCTAAGAATGACAGCCCCTATCACGTCAGCATGGTCAAGGCCTGGCTGGTAGAAGGGCAGAAGGAGACCGAGGCACAGGGCATGCAAATGCTCGTGCCGTATAGCACGACCTCCTTCACAGTGCCGGGTGTCGGGCGCCTGCCGTCCAACGCCACGCTGAAGGTTCGCTACATCAATGACTTTGGCGGTGTGGTCAATACCACTTTGCCGCTGTCCTCGCCCTAACGGCGACTCGCTTCTCCGCAGCATGCCATCCACCGATGGATCCCCATCGGGTGGTTGCGCACGCCCTGATGCCAGGAACCCACTATGACTCGACATCATCCGACCAATGCTCCGAAGCCCTGCCGCCTGGCTAGCGCGGTGCTGGGCGTGCTGTTGCCGATGGCAGGGTTCGCCGCCCCCAACGTTGAATTCAATACCGACTTCCTGCTGGGCGGAAGTGCGATGGACCTCAGCCGCTACCAGCGGGGAGGCGCTTTGCCGGGCACCTACATCGCCGATATCCGAATCAACGACATCATCGTGGGTCGACGCGAAATTGTGGTCTCCGAGGACGATCAGGGCCTCGGCCAGATCTGCTGGGATCCGGAACTGTTCGGGATGATCGGCATCGATGCTGAGCGCCTGGCCGCCGCCATTGCCGACCATGCCAACAGTGATGACTATCTGGCATTGCCGGAAGGCCGAACCTGCACCGCTCTGGATGCCTATGTTCCTTCTGCGTCTGCATCGCTGGATACCGGCGAGCAGATCCTGGACATTTCCGTGCCCCAGGCCTATCTGGCGCGGTCGCCGAGGGGCTGGGTGGATCCGGCGTCCTGGGATCATGGCGTCAATGCCGCCACGCTCAGCTACAGTGCAAGTCACAGCCGTCAGCAAAGCCGTGGCAACAGCCGCAACAGCACAAATGTGATGCTGGATGCTGGCGTCAACCTGGGGGCGTGGCGTCTGCGCCATAGTGGCTACCTGAGCCAGGGTGAGCAGGGAACTGGCTATGCGGCCAGTCGCAGCTTCGTACAGCGCGACCTTCAATCCTTGGGCTCGCAGCTCACGCTGGGCGATGCGGCCACCGACGGTGACATGTTTGACGGCGTCTCCTATCGCGGTGTCAACATCAGCACCGACCCGCGTATGCTGCCCGATTCTCAACGCCTGTACGCGCCGATCGTGCGTGGCGTTGCGCAGACCAACGCGCGCGTGGTCATTCGCCAGCGCGGCTATGTCGTGCATGAGAGCACGGTCGCACCAGGTCCTTTCGAGATCGATGACCTTGAGGGCACTGGCAGCAGCGGCGATCTTGAGGTTGAAGTGACCGAAACGGATGGCCGTGTAGAGCGCTTCACGTTGCCTTTCACGGCAATGCCGCAGCTGCTGCGGCAGGGGCAGCAGCGCTTCAGCATCACTGCGGGCCAGTTGCGTGACCCGGCGACCGGCAATACCGGGTTTGCCGAGGCCACTCTGCGTCGTGGCTTTGGTAATCAGTTCACCGGTTTTGCCGGTGTTACTGTGGCGGATGGCTATCGCGCCGCCGTACTTGGTGGCGCGCTCAATACCCGATTGGGCTCCTTCTCGGGTGACATTACGCTCAGCGATGCCTGGTTGCCGCAGGCAGCCGACGTTGCGGCCGAACGTCGCAGGGGACAGTCCTATCGTCTTGCGTACAGCAAGAGCCTGTTCTCGTCCAGCACCAACATCACCATGGCAGCGTATCGCTATTCAACAGCGGATTTCCTCTCGCTGTCCGATGCCGCCCGTCTGCGCGAACAGCGCGAGCAAGGGAGCGATGCGTTTGCACCGATGCGGCAGCGCAGCCGCCTGGACCTGACCGTCAGCCAGCGCCTGGGCGAAAAAGGAGGGAATCTCTACGTCAATGGGAGCACGGCGGACTATTGGGACCATGGCAAGCGCCAGACCAATTTTTCGGTGGGCTACAGCAATCGCATCGGCCGTGCGTCCTACAGCGTTACCGCGCGCCGTACCCTGGAAACCTCGTTGTTCTCGTCGGGCCCGGTGCGACAGAGCAATAGCATCTATCTGGGCGTCAGCATGCCTCTTGGCGTTGCGCCGTCGGCGCCTCGTGTCACTGCGAACCTCAGCCATGACAGCAATGGCCGTTCGTCGCGCCGGCTCGGCGTGGCCGGCGCGCTGGGGGCCGATGCCCAGGGTAACTACAACGCGTCGGTGAGCGATCAGGGCAACGGCACCAGCTTCAACGCCGGCCTGAACTACCAGCTTCCGGTGGCCATGGTTGGTGCAAGTTACGGCCAAGCGCAGGGCAACCGGCAGTTGTCATTGTCCGCCAGTGGCGGCCTGGTGCTGCATGCCGATGGCATGACGCTGGCGCAGTCGTTGGGTGAGACCATCGGCATTGTTCACGTGCCAGACGCCGAGGGTGCTGGCGTGGGCAACATGGACCGCATCCGGACCGACCGTCGTGGCTATGCGATTGCTCCGCATCTGAACGCTTATCGCCGCAACGAAGTCAGCATTGACCCGGCAGGCCTGCCGCTGGATATCGAGCTCAGCGCGGGTTCGGTCTCCGCAGTTCCTACCGCGGGTGCTGTGGTGAAGATGGTGCTGCCGACCGCGATTGGCCGTAATGCACTGATCGAGGCGTTCACGCCGGATGGCACGCCGCTGCCGTTTGGCGCCGATGTCTACAACGAGGCCGGTGACGTCGTGGGGGTTGTGGGGCAGGGGAGTCGCCTGTGGGTGCGCGGTCTCGAAGAGCGGGGCGTTCTGGCGGTGCGGCACAGCGGTGACCTGCGTTGCGAGATTCCCTATGACTTGAGCGCGGGGTCGAGTGATGAACTGCGCACCAGCACGTGTGGTCTGCAGGGCCTGTCGGCACAGGCTGACGTGCAGCAACCAGCATTGCGAAACTAAAAGGATCAGTCTGTGAAAACGATCAAAAGCAGAATCGCACGACAGGTCGCCGTGGCGATGTGTGGCTTGGCGGCAGTCTCAGTAAGCGGCAGCGCGTTTGCGGTGTGCGTCAAGTGGTCCGACGGGAGTCATGACGTGTACGACGCCGCCGTCACTGCCAATGGCATGGGTGTAGGGCGTCCCGTAAGTTCCTGGCAAGCGCCTTCCGAGGACTACACAGGAGCATGCAGTTCCTCCATGGGCGGTGCTACGATGACGCTGACCGCGTCTGCCAGGGAAGTAGGCACCTATCGTGCAAGCGCGAAGGAGATCTACAGCATTTATGAATCAGGTGTGCCCGGGCTGGGGTACATCGTCAGTTTCCGTGGCTCATATAGAGGGGGGACGTTCGAGGCAGTAAGGAACGGCACTCCGGTGTCGTCTGGCAATCCTCGGAGCGAGGAGACCGCCTATACGGAGCTAAGGGTCAGATACATCAAGGTCGGTGACACGACTGCAGGCGATTATGATACGGCCCCGTTGGTTCTTGGGAATCTGCGGGTGCATGACGGGAGCGGCTCTGCCTACACGGTACCGATGACCATCAACACTGCCCGTATCACCGTTGTTCATCGTCCGGTCTGCTATCCGGAGCCGCTGACGGTGCGCATGGGTAGTGTGGCCAGAACGCTCTTTGACGGGAAATACAGCGCCGGGCCCGCTCGCGCATTTCATGTTGCGATCAACTGCGATAACTTCGTGGGAGATGTCGATTACTATCTTGAAGGGGTGGAGAGCAGCCCCGCAGTCGATGTTGATCGCGGGATCATTGAAGTGAGCGGGGGAGCTGTGGGGGTGGGCCTTCAGATGCTGCGTGATGCCGCAGGTGACCCGCCGATTCCCCTCGAACGGACCTATAATTTCGGTACCAACCGAGGCGGTGGAAGGATCAGTCGATACTTCAAGGCGCGGTACGTGCAGACGGTTGACAAGGCAGAAGACATACTGCCGGGAACCGCCAATGCCGCCATGCGAATTGTCATGGATTATCCTTGAGCTGCCTTGACCTCCGATGGGCAGGGTGAAGATTGATTCGCTGTTTACCAGTGAGGGTGCCATGAGTGGAATGGATTGGTTGGTCTGGCGTGTGCCGGCTCGGCGGATCGCCTGCCTGGCTCTACTGTCGCTCAGCGGACTGGTCCCGGTGCGCGCCCAGGTGGCTGTTGACGGTACGCGGGTGATCTTCCCTGCCGGCGCAGGCGAAGTGACCGTTGGCATCCAGAACCGCAGTGAGCAGCCTGCCCTGGTGCAGGCCTGGATCGGCGGCGAAGACGCGAAACTGTCCCCAGAAGCCTCAACGGCCCCCTTTGTCGTAGCGCCGCCGCTACTCCGGCTGGATGCCGGAAAGGACCAGAGGCTGAGGGTGCGCCTGATCCGCGACCGTGCCCCGGATGATGATCGAGAGCACATGTATTGGCTCAACATACTGGCTGCGCCACCCCAATCTGCGGCAGCCGATGATGAGAACCTGTTGCAGGTGGCCATTCGCAGCCGTTTCAAGGTGCTGTATCGACCATCGGCACTGGCCGCGAGCCTTCCTGCGAACTTTGCGGAGCGCATGACATTTGCGATGCGCAGAAGCGTTTCAGGTCTGGAGCTCGTGATCAGTAACCCCACCCCTTATCACTTCAATCTGGGGCAGCTGGCGGTGGCATTGGACGGGAAGCTGCTGCCCCTCGACAATCCGTATGTGGCGCCATTCTCCGAGAGGTCCGTGCCTTTACCGGCTGAGGCGGCCAACGGCGTCAGCAGCGTGAAATTCGCCTGGCTCGATGACAACGGGCAGCTGCAGGCCGGAAGTCGGCAGTTGGAATCCCCATGACGTAGCTGCCAGCCCCAAGGGCTGGCGTTAGGCACTGATCTTCTACATGATGCCCTCTACACACCACTGAGCCCGTGGCTTAGGTAGCCCGGTTATGTTGGGATTCCTGGCTGACTGCTGCAAGAGAGAGCCCGCATGAGAAAGTTGGAACTGCGTGGAATGAGGCGCTGGACCGCAGCCATGTGGATGGCCGGTCTCGGGCTGGCTTTCTCCGGCTCCGCTTGGGCGCGCTGCGACAGATTCAGTGACGTACTGAGCGAAGTTGCGTCGACCACCCTGGTTACCAACGGTACCAGCAACGGCCGTCCTGTTTCCCCGTGGCTGCCTGAGCATACGGATGATCGCTACACAGCCGGTTGCACATGGGGTGGTAGCATCCTCTTCTTCGGCGATCGCGATCAGATTGGCAGCTATTCTGAAAATGGACTCGCCTACAGCGTTTACGAGTCGGGTGTGGCTGGGCTGGGCATGATTTTCGCCGTGCGCTCACGTGACGATGGGGGGCCGTTTGTGCCGATCCATGCTGACCGTTCGAGCACTATCAACTTTCGGGAGCAATGGATGTTTCCGCAGGTGCGTGCGCGCTTCATCCTGATGGCGGATATCGCTGCCGGAACCCATACAACGCGCGCTTTTGAATTCGGCAGCGGATTGTACAGCGACTCGACAACCATCAAAGCGACGGTCAATTATTCGGTTTCCGGCACGACAGTTACGGTTGTCCACCGGCCACTGTGCAGGCCTCAGCCTGTTGTTGTTCGAATGGGGAGCGTACCGGCGACAGATTTCCGCGGCCAGTACAGTGGAAGTCGTAGTCGGAGCTTTCAAATCCAGCTGGATTGCCAGAGCGGAGTGGGGGAGGTGCGCTACTACCTGGATGCGACCGACACAAGCCCGGTTGTGGATGTGGATCGAGGTATCGTGGCTGTCACCGGGGGCGCGGCAGGTGTTGGGCTGCAGATGCTCCAAAGTGATAGCGGGATGCCAATTGCACTTGGGAAGGTCCATCCGTTTGGCACAAGCACGGATGCCGGGCAAATCAGCAAGCAGTTCCATGCGCGGTACGTGCAGACGGCCGAGGAAAGCAAGGACGTTCAGCCCGGGGGGGCCAACGCGTCCATTCGGATTGTAATGGACTACCCCTGACACCGGCCCAGGTAGACAGAAGGCATGAGTGCGTTGTCGCTGTCGAACCGTAGGGGGCCTCAGATGGCGCGAACTGCTTATCACGCAAGCGGCCCCGCCCCCAAGATCGGCGGCCCCCAGTGGGGACTTTAAGTCACTGAAAACAGGCATTTTCGCCGGTTCAGCAGTGTGCGACAATGCCGCCCGCTGCAAAGATGTCTCCGTCTGAACCCCGCGCTGGCTTTGCTTCTGCCGCGCAGGTGTGTACATGATGGAGTGCCACCGGAAAAGGGTGGCCGGGCCTGGAAACCCGTAGTGACTGTAGGAATACGCTTGCCAGCCGGCGCCGCCTTGTACGGCGCCGGCTGGCAATCCGTCTGCGCGTTATGGCGGGGCGGTGCGTGGGGGTGCGTGCAAGCGCACCCGCCGGCAATGACTACAGTCCTCCGGTTTCCAGCCATGTGCCGTCCCGCCGCCTTTGTTAAGGCGGCTGGCTCCCCATGTCTTACACGGAGACCTGCCATGAACGCATCAGATATTCCCCCTCTGCGCGCCCAGTACGCCCCGGCCAATGCCGAAGAGGCCGAGGCCGCAAAGCCTGATCCCAACAGCCTGATCAACCTGCTGCATCAGATTGGCCGCGGTGCCGCGGCTGACGGCCAGCCCTGGCCCGAGCGCCATCAACTGCCCGGCCGATGCCTGGCGCTGGCTGACACCGATGGCGCGTTGGCTGGCCTGCGCGTCGTGAACGAGATCCTGCTGGCCGCCGAGCGCGCCCGGCAGAACGGTGGTCCGGAGCATTACGTGGGCGACCGCGTGATGGAGGGCTTGAAGCTGGCCGCGTTGGCGTTGACGAACCAGGCTATTTATCGCCTGCATCCGGAGTAAAGGCACGCAACGTGTCTGCGGCCTTCAGGCTTTCTGTAGAGTCGAGCCATGCTCGACTCATCGGGGGAATCGGAGTCGAGCATGGCTCGACTCTACAGGTGAGGCATGTCTGGCGCGGAGGCCGCTCGGCTCAGAAATCCATCGTGGCTGACAACAGCACCGTCCTCGGTGCGCCCAGCGCTAGGCTGGACAACAACGGCATGCCCCAATACGCCTTGTTGGTCACGTTGTTCACGCTGGCGCACAGGGCGAGCGGTCGGCCCGCCATCGTGGTGCTGTAACGCGCACCCACATCAAACAACGTGCGCCCCGGCACCGACAGACTGTTGTCGGCACTGATGTATTGCTTCGACATCGCCGTGGCATTGCCGGTCAGGGTCAAACCCTCCAGCGCAGGCACATCCCATTCAACGCCCAGCTTCGCCTGCCGCTGCGCAACGGCGGTAGCGATGCGGCCTTCATTCACGCCACCTGCCGTGCGGGTCAGCTTCGGTTGCACGTAGGCCACGCCGCCCAACAGGCGCACGCCATCCAGCGGTGAGCCGAAGAAGCCCCATTCCACGCCACGGTTCCGCTGTTCGCCACCGAACGAGAAGATATTCGTGACTGGGTCGGTGTAGCTGCTTGGGCGCTTGATCTCGTACACGCTGAAGGTGTGCGCGAAGCTGCCCAGATCCAGTTTCAGGCCAAGCTCCTTCTGCTTGGTGCGGAACGGTGCGAACACATCGCCGGCGTTGGCGGCGGTCATCGGCGCGGTGGCGCCCTGGCTGAGGCCTTCGATGTAGTTGGTGTAGATCGAAAGCTTATCGGTGGCCTTCACCAGCAACGCGGCGGCCGGGGTGGTGGCGCTCTCGTCATAGCGCGAGGTGCGCGCACCGCTGGCCACGTTGAAGGTCTCGCTGACCACCTGCTGGCGACGCACGCCAACGGTCAGCTGCACGCGGTCATCGGCGAAGGACACGGTGTCGGCGAAGCCGATGCTGTCCAGCCGCAGTTCGGTGTGCGAGATATGCGGTGCCACGAACGGCGCGGCCGGGCCCCACACCGGGTTGTACAGGTTCGTGGTCCAGTCCCAGCCCGGCACGCTGCGGCGGCCGTAGTCGTTCTGGGTGTGCTGGTAGTGGGTCACGTTGGCGGCCCACTGATGGCTCACGCTGCCGGTACGGAAGCTGCCGCGCAGCCCGGCGTCACCGGATTGCTTCTTGATGTCGAACGCCAGCTGGCCCATCACCGTGGTGAAGTCACCGGCCGGATTGAGAATCTGCGCACTGATCGAACCGTTGTAGCGGTAGTCGGTCTTGCTGGTGCCATAGGCCAGGTAGGCCATCAGGTGTTCGTTGATGTCCAGCTCGCCACGCAGCATCGCGCCCTTGTCCTGGCTGTCCACATAGGCCCAGTCCGGGTTGATCAGCGTGTCGCCGCGCGGTGGCCGCGGAATCGCCACGCCCGGTGCCAGGCCGACACCACGGGCGGGGCCATCGACGCGGTCGTCGGCGCTGTACAGATCGGCGGAGAGGCGGGCGCGCTCGCCGCGCCAGTCCAACGCCAGCGAACCCAGCTGCACCTTCTTGCTCTGCTTGCCGACAGCACCGTCACCATCACGGTAAGCGCCGTTGAAGCGAATGCCGAACTGTTTGTCGGCACCCAGCCGGCGGCCCACATCCACGTGGGTGCCGAACTGCGCATCGGAGGCGAAGTTGGCGCTGACCCGCAGCAACGGCTGCTCGCCCGCACGCTTGGGCACCAGGTTGACGCTGCCACCGACCGAGCCGCCCGGTGGCATGCCGTTGAGCAGCGCGGAAGGCCCCTTCAAGACATCGATGCGCTCGAACATCTCCGGCGAGGTGCGGTAGTACGGCGCCATGCCGCTGAGGCCGTTGAAGGTGGTATCGCTGGTGCTGGAGGCGAAGCCGCGGATGGCGTAGTTCTCGCTCCAGGCGCCGGTCACGCCGTTGCTGAACACCGTGGGGTCGGTGGCAGCGATGACATCGGTGAGGTCCTTGGCCTGACGGTCGCGGATGAAGGCTTCGGTGTAGCTGACCGTACTGAAGGGCGTGTCCATGAAGTCCTTGTCGCCGAGCAGGCCAACCCGGCTACCGGAAGCCACCTGGCCGCCGGCATAGTCGCCGGTCACCCGGCGCTGTTCCTGCACCTGCACCGAGGGCAGCGTGGACGGCGCGGAGTCGGCCAGCGCGGCAAACGAGGCCAGCAGCCCCAGTGCCAGGGCCGACACCCGGTAGCGCCGGGCCATCGGCGGATGCATCTGCACGCGGGTCGCGGAGGCCGCTGCGGGCTGCAGCGGAGAGGAAAGGTGGTACACGGTCATGCCAGGTTCCTGTGAATCGCAGGTGCGAACGCGCCTGGCGCGCTGCCGACGGCAAGCACGGGGGAGGGCGCAGCGCAGGGTTGTCGGCTGGGTGGGGACCTGGCGGGAAGTGAGCCATGGGCTCGATTGCGGACGGCGGCGGGGTTGCGAACCACACGCATTCCGAATTAGTTGAGTAAATTAAACTAAACCATATGAAGCGGACAAGAGGGTCCCTTTGCTGGCACCCTCGCTACGGTATGAACATGCACCCTGAGATCCCGGCGTCGGCCCGTGGCCGTCCGCCCACCATCACCCCCGATCGCCTGGCCGACATCGGCATCACGCTGGGCCTGCCGAACCTGACCATGGCCAACGTGGCCGCCGAACTGGCGGTGACCCAGGCCGCGCTCTACAAGCGCGTGGCCAACCTGGAGGCCTTGAAGCGGCTGGTGGCCGATACGGTGTTCCAGCGCTGGCAGATTCCGCGAGCCTCGGCCGATGCGCCGGGTGGGCTGCAGGCGTACCTGCTGGGGTTCGTCGATTCGCTGTGCGAGGTGGTGAAAGCACACCCCGGGCTGCCGCCGTACCTGTTGCGCCGTTCGGTGGCGACCGCGCCGATGCTGGACAAGATCGCCTCGCACCAAGCGCATGTGGCCGAGGTGTTCGGCCTGCCGCTGGACAAGGCACGCTGGCTGCTGGCCACGATCGCGTTCTACTGCATTGCCGGTGCGGACACGGTCTACGGGATTGCGGACGATGAAGAGGGCCAGGTGATCACCGAGTTCAAGCAGGGCATGCGTGCGCTGGTGATCGGTTCGCTGGAGGTGTTGAACGAGGATGGCAACTTGTAGAGTCGAGCCATGCTCGACTGCTCTTTCGGATGAATGCAGTCGAGCATGGCTCGACTCTACAATGCGGCCATGCCTGCCACGCCCACCCTCGATGATCTGCGCCGCCATGCGGTGGCGCGTACGCTGTTCAAACCGACTACGCTGCTGACCGCGATCCGGCGCCTGGGCTTCGTGCAGGCCGACCCGATCCGCGCACCGGCACGCGCACAGGACCTGACCCTGCGCCACCGGGTGAAGGACTACCGCGCCGGTGACCTGGAGCGGCGCTATACGCGCCTGCCGGTGGAAGAAGATTGCCTGGTGAACTACGGCTTCCTGCCGCGCGAGCATCTGGCGCTGATGCATCCGCGTGTGTCCAGGCGCGCATGGGATGCCGAGACCCAGCGCCGCGCGGCGGACGTGCTGGCCTTCGTGCGCGAACGTGGCAGCGTGCATCCGCGCGAGGTCGATCAGGCGTTCGCGCATGGCCGGGTGACCAACTACTGGGGCGGCACCAGCAATGCCAGTACGCACCTGCTGGATGGCATGCACTACCGCGGCCTGCTGCGCGTGCAGCGGCGCGACAGCGGCACCCGCATCTACGCGGTGGCCGAGCACGCTGAAGCCGATGCCAGCGAGCAGGCGCAGATCGAACGCGCCGCCGCCTTGATCGATGTGGTGGTACGCAAGTACGCGCCACTGCCATCGGCCAGCCTGACCTACCTGGTGCGCCTGCTGGGCTACGGCGCACCACATCTGGCCGAACAGACCCGGCAGGCGTTGAAGCTGGCCAAACAGCAGCTGGCCAGCTGCACGCTGGACGGCACCACCTGGTACTGGCCGGCGGATGAGAACCCGCGCTCGCGCCGGCATGCGCCGGACGACCAGGTGCGGCTGCTGGCCCCGTTCGACCCGGTGGTGTGGGACCGACGCCGCTTCGAGCTGCTGTGGGACTGGGTCTACAAGTTCGAGGCCTACACGCCTGCGCCGAAGCGGCAATACGGCTACTACGCGCTGCCGGTGCTGTGGCACGACCAGGTGGTGGGTTGGGCCAATCTCAGTGCGCGCGACGGTGAACTGGCGTCCAGCGTGGGCTACGCCGGCAAGTCACTGGCCCGCGACAAGGTGTTTCGTGGTGCGCTTGAAGACGAACTGCAGCGCATGGCGGAGTTCCTGTAGAGCCGAGCCATGCTCGGCTGTTCGAAGCAACGTTCATCGCGCCCGGTAGTCGCCAACCTTGGTTGGCGCTGGCTTCCGCCGGTGGTCAGCAAGGTGGGCATCTACCAGAGCTGAAGCCGCCGATGGTTTGCCGCCATGTCGATCATCACGCACGGGCATTCACGCTCCCGCCAACGCGTTCGTACGCCCGCACCGTGCTAGCGTCCATGGATTGGAGGTCACGATGACGATCAAGGCATTCTGGGACGATCCCTATCGGCTGCGCCATGAGGCGCGGGTCAGTGCTGTCTCGGGTGATGAGATCTGGCTGGATGAAACCATTTTCTTCGCGTTCTCCGGTGGCCAGGAGAGCGACGCTGGGTCCATTGGGGGCCATCCGGTGCTGGAGGCCCGCAAGGACGGCCTGGATATTGCCTATCGATTGCCCGAAGGGCACGACCTGGCTGCAGGCGATGCGGTTGCGGTCGAGATTGATGGCCTGCGCCGCTATGGCCTGATGCGCCACCATTTCGCGGCAGAGATGATCCTGCAGCTGGTGTATGCGTTGGAGCCGGGCATCGACAAGGTCGGCGCGCATATCGGCCCGGCCAAGGCTCGCATCGATTTCGCACGGAATGGCAGCATCTCGGCGTTGTTTGACGCGCTGCAGGCCCGGTCCGCAGCCCTGGTTGCGGCCGACATGCCCATCATCACTGCCTTTTCCGATGAGGCCAACCACCGTCGCTACTGGCAGGTGGAGGGGTTCGCGCAGATGGGCTGCGGCGGTACCCATCCTCGCCGTACCGGAGAGATCGGCACGCTCTCGCTGAAGCGGAAGAACCAGGGCAAGGGCGTGGAGCGCATCGAGATCACCCTCGACGCCCGGCCGTTCCCGGCATAGCGCGATACGTTGCCCGGGTAGCCGCCAACCTTGGTTGGCATCGCAAAGTGTCGGTGCCCACCAAGGTGGGCATCTACCGGTTCCACCGCCCATGCACCACCATCGCCAGCACCACCACGCCAGCGGCAACGCTGGTGTGACCGGACAGCGCGGCCAGACCAGAACCCACGCCCAACCCGCGCATGGCAAACACGGTACTGAACACCAGCAGTGCCCAGCCAATCGCGCGCAGCTGCTGGGTTGCCTGCGCGCTCAGCACACGATGCAACACGTCCCGCTGATGGCGTTCCATCCCCAGTGCCAGGCAGGCGAACGCGGCCAGCGACAACACGAACAGAATGACGTGGATCATGCGCTGGCCTCCGGTGCCGCAGTGCGTGACGCGGCAGACGGCCGTGCGCGCTTCACCTTCGGCGCATGCCGCCAGGTGCGCCAGGCCAGCAGCGTGTGCAGGGCGGCCAATGCCAGCAGGGTCAGGTCGGTGCCGGCAAACGCCCAATCGCCCGCGGCCAGCGTGCGCCACAGCGGATGCAGCGTGGTCACTGCAGTCAGCACCGGCAGCAGCGCCAGCAGCAACGCCGCCAGCAGGAACTGTTCGATCCATGCACGCTTCGGTGTGCGCAGCGTGGCGTGCACGAACATGGCCGCCCAGGCCAGGAAGAACACATGCACCTCCCACGCCGCGCGCCCGTCCATGGTGATGGGCAGCAGGCGGTTCGCCCACAGGTAGGCCGCCATCGCCACCGACAGGCCGGCGACGGTGGCGATGTTGAGCCGCTCGACCAGGCGGAAGCCGAAGTAGGGTCGCTGCGGATCAGGCAGCTGCGCGCGGCGCTTGACCGTCCACAGCACCAGCCCGGTGCCGACCATGGCGGTGCCGGCCAGGCTGACGATGAAGTACAGCCAGCGCAGAGCGGCATCGGCGAAGCGGCCCAGGTGCAGGCCATACAGCACGCCCTGGGTATCGGCGGCAACGCCCGAGTGTTCCTTGATCTGCAGCAGCTGCCCACCGCTGCCGTCGAACAGCAGATAGTTCGGGGTGGTCGAAACGCGGCTGGACTGCGCACGCACCACGGCCACGCGAGCGTTCTCGTCGCCCGGGTTCTGCACCTGCACGCTGCCCACCGCGCCGGCTCCCCAACGCTGCTCGGCCTGCTGCACCAGTGCACCGACGTTGGTGAGCGGAGCAGGGTGGCCGGCGGCCTTCTGCGGCGGCAGGAACAGGCGCATCTCGCTGACCACCTCGGCCTGCTGACGCTTGTCCGGCAGTTTGGCCAGGCCCCACGGCATGTACAGCACCGCCAGCATCACCAGGCCGCTCCAGGTGATCATGAAATGGAAAGGCAGCCCGAGCACCGACAGCGCCGCGTGACCGTCCAGCCAGGAGCGCTGGCCCTTGCCCCAGCGGAAGGTGAAGAAGTCGGCGAAGATCTTCTTGTGGGTGATCACGCCGCTGACGATGGCCACCAGCATGAACATCGCACACAGGCCGACGATCCAGCGGCCCCACATCGCCGGCATGTAGTGCAGGTTGAAGTGGAAGGCGTAGAAGAAGTCGCCGCCGCCGGTGTCGCGTGCCTGCAGCGGCGCGCCGGTGCTGGCATCGAACAGGCCCGAGTCGAAGCCATGCCGGCCACGCCCGCCCGGACTGGCCCACATCGCCGACACCCACGGCATGCGCGTGCTCGGCAGGCTCAGGTTGATCTGGCTGGCCGCAGGCGTGTCGGCCATGATCGCCGTGACGGTACGCTGCGCGACCGTAGCGGCGTCCGGCAACATGGACGGTGTGGCGATTTCCGGACGGGTGTAGCGCGAGAGCTCGTCGCGGAAGTAGCTGGCGGTGCCGGTGAGGAACATCGCGTACAGGATCCAGCCGGCCAGCAGCCCCACCCAGATATGCAGGTCGGACATGGTCTGGCGGATGCCGCGTGGCTTGGGGCTGCGATCGACCGTGCTCATGCAGCGCCTCCGTTGCCGACCGTCTGTGCGATCAACCACAGGGGCAACGCGACGAGGAGCAGGCCCAGCCACGCGCGCCACGCCGAGCGCACCGCGAACACCCAGACCACGGCGCCGGCGTACAGCAGGAAGCTGGCCAGCATGCCGGTGAACACGGCCTGGCGACCATCGATGGGCAGCGCCAGTGCCGCGATGCTGCACAGTGCGGCCAGCACATAGCCGCCGAACAAGGCGGCGATGATGCGTGAGACCAGGGGCAGCCAGGCCAGCACGGAAGGGGTACGGGAAACGGTCAAAGCACTTCTCCAGGGCACCACGCGCAATGGCGTGGCGCCCGTGCATCAGGCATCAGAAATCGACGGTGGCCGACAGCAGGGCGGTGCGTGGCGTACCCAGCCCGGAGCCGAGGCTGCCCGCCCAGTACGCCTTGTTGGTCAGGTTCTGCACGGTGGCGCGCAGCACGAGCGGATGGCCGGCCGCTTGCGTCGCATAGCGGGCACCGAGGTCGAACACGGTGCGGCCGGTCACCCACTGGCTGTTGTCGGCGTTGATATAGCCCTTGGACATACTGACCGCATTGCCGGTGAGGGTGAGGCCGGCCACGGTCGGCACATCCCATTCCACGCCCAGCTTGCCCTGCCACTGCGGTGTGGCCGTCGCCAACCGGCCTTCATTGATACCGCCCTGGGTACGGGTCAGCTTCGGCTGCAGCCAGCCGATGCCGCCCAGCACGCGCAGCTGTTCGGTGGCCTGGCCGAACACGGTCCATTCCACGCCCCGGTTGCGCTGCTGGCCGCCGAACGAGAACACGTTGGTCGCCGGGTCGGTGTAGGAGCTGGGCTTTTCGATCTCGTACACGCTCAATGCGCTGGCCAAGCGGCCGAAGTCGAATTTGGCACCGACCTCGCGCTGGCGGGTCTTGAACGGCGGGAACACGTCGCCCGCGTTGGCGGCGGTGGCCGGGGCGGTGCTGCCCTGGCTCAGGCCTTCGATGTAGTTGGCATACAGTGACAGGCGGTCGCTGGCCTTGAACAGCAGTGCACCGGCCGGTGTGTTGGCGCTGGCGTCGTAGCGCGCGGTGCGCTTGCCGGTGCCGCCATCGAAGGTGTCGCTGAGCACGGTCTGGTGACGGATGCCCAGGGTCAGCTGCACACGATCATCGATGAAGGACAGCGTATCGGCGATGCCGAAGCTGGTGGTGCGCACTTCCGCAGTCTTTGGCAGCGACGCATCACTGAAGCTGCGGTCGATGGCAGGGCCCCACTGCGGGTTGTAGATATTGGTTACCCAATCGCGGGCCAGCAGGTTGCGCTTGAAGCCGAACTTCTGGTCGTGCTGGTACCAGGCCGCACTGATCGCCAGCGCATGATCGACCGCGCCGGTGCGGAAACGCGCCGACAATCCGGCTTCGGCGGTGTCCTTGCTGTAGATGAAGCGCTGGTGGGCGAAGTTGTTGCGGAAGTCGCCGGCCGCGTTGGTGATCAGCGTGGTGGCACTGGCGATGGAGTCGAAGTCGGTGTGGCCGTGGCCGTAGCTGGCATGCGCCTGCAGGTGGTCATTGATGTCGAACGACCAGCGCAGCGCGGCGGCCGAGTCCTTGACGGTGCTGAAGGTCCAGTCCGGTGCGAACAGGGTGCTGGCTTTCGGCGGGCGGGGCACGACCAGGCCGGGCGCCAGCGAGACGCCACGGTTGAGGCCATCCACATGGTCGCGGCTGCTGAACAGGTCCAGCGACACCTGCGAGCGCTCACCACGCCAGTCCAGGCCGAGCGATGCGAGCTGCGTCTTGTGCTGCTGGTGGTTGGTGGCGGTGTCGCCGTCGCGGTGCACGGCATTGAGGCGCACGCCGAACTGCTTGTCCGCGCCGAAGCGGCGGCCGACATCCAGGTGGCCGCCCCACTGCGCGTCGCTACCGTAGCTGGCGGTGAAGCGGGTCAGCGGCGTGTCGCCTGCACGCTTGGGTACCACGTTCACCGCACCGCCCACCGAGCCACCGGGCGGCATGCCGTTGAGCAGCGCGGACGGGCCCTTCAGCACTTCGATGCTCTCGGCCAGTTCCGGGGTGACGCGGTAGTAGGGGATCAGCCCGTACAGGCCACCAAAGCCGATATCCGACGAGGCGACACCGAAACCGCGGATGTTGAAGTAGTCGGTGATGCCACCGCTGGAGCCACTGCTGTAGACGCTGGGGTCGGTCAGTGCGATGACCCGCACCAGGTCCGGCGCCTGGATGTTGTCGATGAAGTCGGCGGTGTAGCGGGTGGTGTTGAACGGCGTGTCCATGAAGTCGAGCTCGCCGAGCAGGCCGACGCCGCTGCCGCGCGTGACCTGGCCACCCGCATAGGCATCGGTGGGTGCGGTCTTGTCGGCGCGCACGTTCACTGTGGGCAACTGGCGGGCGCCATCGGGTGCATCGTTGGCGTGCGCGGCGATGGCGATCAACAGGGTGGGCAGCAACGCTGCACGGGCGGCCAGGGACAGCGCCGAGCGGCGTGGGAGGGGCAGGGGTCGCAGGGGGAGGGACATGGCGGTTCTCGTGTGGTGGGTCGTGCGATCGGCCAGCACGGCGCCGTCTGTGACCTGCAGGGGCAGGACGACGCGGGCTGTGGAATGGCTGGCAGAGGGCACGGCGCTGCCGCTGTGGCAGTGCTGCACGCGAGGTGCGTGGGCGATCTGTGGCTGGGTGGAACGAAGCGCGTGGCGCGGATGCTGCGGGGTGGATCAGATATCGTCGGCGAGGTCGTCGAGGTCCTGCAGGCCACCGCCGCGTGCCAGCACGCGCTCGTAGTTGCGGCGGCGACGCTGGTCGGTCTCGGTGGTGGTCTCGCCACGTTTCCAGTAGCCGGCCACGGCAACGTCGCTGCGTGGCAGGCCGACCGTTTCGATGAAGTGGCGGCGCAGGGCGCGCATTTCCTCGCGCTCGCCAGCCGCCCAGACCGTGCTGCCGTGTTCCGGCCGCAGTTGGCGCGCTTGCTGCAGCAACGGCGCGTCACCGGTGGCGAGGCGGTGCACGCGGATACCTTGAATGGCGGGCAGTTCGTCTACCGGAAAAGCATCATCCGAGGCGATCCAGGCCTGCGCATGCAGTCCGGTGGGCCACTGCTGCAGCAGGGCAAACAGGGCAGGAATGGCGCTTTGGTCGGCGAACAGCAGGGCGCAGGTGCCTTCGCGCTGCGGTACCTGCAGATGCGGGCGCGGTCCGCTCAGATCGAAGGCATCACCGGGACGCAGCGCACGTACCCAGGCCAGCATCGGCCCCGGCGCCTCGTGCAGCACAACGTCCAGGGTGAACTGGCGGGTGGCGGTATCCACGCTGCGCACGGTGTAGATCCGTGACACATCGCCGAACGTGGCGCGAAGCTGGATGCGCACGGCGGTGTTGGCAAGCTGCCAGGGCGCGAGTTCTGCATGCTCCGGCAGCTGGACCACGACGCGCAGCAGGCTGACGCACGGCTGTGCAACCGCGACCACCTGGACCTGCAGCGCCTGCAGGCCGCGATCATGGTCGGCGCCGCGCAGCGGCCCGGCCGGGGTGATTGAAGTGGGGGACGCGGACATCGACAACGATCCTGGACACTGCAAATGCGAATTAGTTACATCATAGTAAACTAAATTGATCGCGCCGCAACCGGGGCCTGTCCACGGACTGCAGCGCCGCGTTGACCACGGCGTCGCTGCGGACCACCATGACAGCCCTTGCCCGCGCACCGCGCAGGAACCGTTACCGCATGGCTGCACCGAAAAAGACCGCTGCCCGTGGGCGGCCGCCCAGCATCACCCGGGAGCGCATCGCCGACGCCGGCATTGCCATGACGCTGCCGGGGCTGAGCTTCGTGGGCGTAGCGGCGGCGCTGGGGGTCAGCCACATCGCGCTGTACAAGCATGTGGCGAATCTGGCGGCACTGCGCGAGCTGGTGGCCGAGGCGATCTTCGAGCGTTGGCAGGCACCGCCGCTGGATGCCGCTGGCCGGCGCAGCATCGAGGAGGATCTGCGTGCGTTCCAACGTTCACTGCGGACGCTGGTGGACGGGAATCCGGGCCTGGCGCCGTTCCTGGTCAGCCACGGCGCGAAGACACCGGAGATGCTGGCGCGCATCCAGCGCCACCATGCCGAATTCAGCCGCGTGCATGGCCTGCCGCTGGAGCAGGCGGCGTGGCTGTTGTCCACCGTGGCCTATCACGCCGTGGCGTTGGCCGACACCGTGTACTCGCGGCATGCGGTGGTGGATACCACGCGACGTCCGTTGGATCGGGAGGCACAGGAGGCCGAGTTCGACCGCAGCATGGAGGCGCTGATCATCGGTGCGTTGGCGATGTGCGGGCGCACGGCAGCCTCCGGGTAAGCCCAGTTCCAGGTTGGCGCCGCGATATATCGTTGCCCACCAAGGTGGGCATCTACCGGTCACGCGGCGTCCTTGTGCTCCGTATCATCCATGCCGGGGCTGACGCGGCGGCCGATGTCCTTCCGCGAGGTAGCCGCCAATCCTGGTTGGCACTGTTGCCCCGGTAGTCGCCAACCTTGGTTGGCGCCGCGATACGTCGTTGCCCACCAAGGTGGGCATCTACCGGTCACGCGGCATCCTTGTGCTCCGCATCTTCCATGCCCGGGCTGACTCGCCGGCCGATGTCCTTCCGCGAGGTAGCCGCCAATCCTTGTTGGCACCGTTGCCCCGGTAGTCGCCAACCTTGGTTGGCGCCGCGATGTGTCGTTGCCCACCAAGGTGGGCATCTACCGGTCAAGCGGCATCCTTGCGCTCCGCGTCCTCCATGCCGGGGCTGACGCGGCGGCCGATGTCCTTCAACCGCGCCAGCTGATCCACCATCGACGGTGCATCATCCAGGCTGCCGACGAACGTCCACAGGTAGGTCATCACCGCGTACACATGGCCCGGGGTAACTCCGTCGGTGGTGGCGAGACGGCCGATGGTCAGAGCGAACAACACCGCTGCCGCCGCGCCAACGACCACGAAGGCACCGGCTTCGCGATCGGAGAGCAGGATGCGCAGCCGCGACAGCGTGGTGTAGTGGCGACGCAGCACCGAGGGACTGACCCGGTCGACCAGGCGGATCTCATGTTCCAGCCGGTTGTTCAGGCGTCCATGCAGCTGTTCGTTGCGACGTGCGAACGACGGCAGCAGCAACAATGCACCCAGCAGTGCGACCAGGCTTGCAGCGCCCACCAGCGGTTCGATCGCCAGCAGCATCACCGCCGCACCGAACATCGATACCAGCGCGGTGGCGATGATCGGCACGTGCTTCTCGAAGAAGTCGACGAACTCGCGGGCCAGCACCACGCGTGCGGCCGAGGTGGAGGTGGCGTGGCCCAGCCTGCGCTGCGCCTGCACCACGTTCACCGCCAGGTCGGCATAGATGCGGGTGAAGGTACGGGTATCGACCGCACGGCGGGCAGCACCGACCAGCCAGAACAGCAGTACCACGCCGGCGTAGGAGATGGCGTGGCCGATGTTGCCGCGGATGATCGCATCCACCGCGAAGCCGGCAAACAGCGGATACGCCAGCAGCAGCGCATTTTCCAGCGCCACCAGCGAAAAGGTGCCGGTGAGCTGCCACGGATAGGTTCGCAGGATGGCCTTGAGAGTGGCGGCCGCGTTCTGCTGGCCGATGCTGCCGGCGGCGGCCGCCGGATCGTGCGGGTGTTTCATGGGGATGCCTGGGCGAGGTGGAGGCAGGGCAGGGGGCCGGATACCTGCCGCCTCCCTGGTCACGCCCAGTATCGGCGGCCCTTTGGAGCGGGCATGGAGGGACGATGGAGATTGCGTGGAGGAACCGGCGCCGTTCAGCGATGCGAATGCCCACCAAGGTGGGCCGCTACCAGGGCAGTGTCTACCGCCTCAACGGCGCGCATGCACCGGCCAACGGATCTCGAACGAACTGCCGCCACGTTCGGTGGCCCGGCATAGCGCCGTTCCGTGATGGGCCACGGCAATCGCACGCACCACCGCCAGGCCTAGCCCGGAGCCACCGCTCTGCCGCGAACGCGAGACGTCGGTGCGCTGGAACGCTTCGAAAATGCTGTCACGCAGTTCGTCCGGCACACCGGGGCCGCCATCCTCCACCGCCACCGTGCAATGACCCTGCGCCAGCGTGACGCGCACCCGCAGCGGGCAGGGAATGGCATGGCGACGCGCGTTCTCCAGCAGCGCCAGCACCGCCTGGCGGATGCGCGCCGGATCGCAATCCGCCAGCGATGGGCGCGCGTCCAGCGTTACCGAGAACCCGCTTTCGTTCAGCGCCTCGGACATGGCTTCCACCACCGCGGCCACCTGCACACTGACATCGCTGCGCTGCAGGCGCAGATCCAGGTGGCCACTCTCGGCCAGGCTGACCACGCGCAGGTCCTCGATGATGCGGGTCAGGCCTTCCAGCTGGGTGAGCATGCTGTTGAACTGCTCCGGCCCCGGCTCGAACACGCCTTCGGCGATGCCCTGCAGGCGGCCGCGCAGGATGGTCATCGGCGTGCGCAGTTCATGCGCGATCGCGGCGTTCCAGAACACCCGGTTCTCGGACATCCGGCTCAGCCGCTCTGCCATGGAGTTGAAATCGCTGACCAGCGTGGCCGCTTCGGCCATCGTGGTATCACCACCGCGTGCACGCGCTTCCAGATCGCCACTGGCGACCCGGCGCAGGCTTTCGGCCACCGAATTCAACGGCGTGATGATGCGCCGGGTCAGGCGCGAGGCGACCAGTGTGGCGAAGATGACGACCACGGTAGCGGTCAATCCGATCCACAGCCATTCCAGCCCGGACGGCATGATCGTTTCCGGCTCGTCATACCAGCGCGGGTAGAACACCTCCATCAGGTAATAGAACAGGTAGAAGCCGCTGATCGACAGCACTGTCGAACACAGCGAGGCCACCGTGATGGACAGCGTGATCTGGCGTCCGATGCTCTTGCCTTTGGGATTCATCATTCAGTCCAGGAAGCGGTAGCCGACGCCGCGGATGGTGGCGGGAATGCCGATCACGCCGACATCCTCCAGCTTGCGCCGCAGTTTGCTGACATGGCTGTCGACGGTGCGTTCCTGCGCGTCGCCCTCGGGCAGGCAGGCATGCAGGAGATCGGCCCGCGCATGCACCTGCCGTGGCGCACGCGCCATGTGCACCAGCAGCCGGAACTCGGTGAGGGTGAAGTTCAGTTCGTGCACCTGCTCGCCATGGCGCACGGTCACCTCGTGGCTGCGCAGGTCGATCTCGAAGGGCCCTTGGCGGATCAGTCCGTTGGGCGCTTCGACCACGGTCCGGGAACTCCGGCGCAGCACGGCCTGGATGCGGGCGACGATCTCGGCCGGATTGAATGGCTTGGCCACGTAGTCGTCGGCGCCCACGCGCAGGCCGGTCAGCTTGTCCACGTCCTGGTCGAGCGCAGTGAGCATGATGACCGGGGTGTTGCCGATCCGTCGCAGTTCGCTCAGCACCTGCCAGCCATCCAGTTTTGGCATCTGCACATCCAGCAGCACCAGGTCCGGGCGCAGTTGGCGGTGGCTGGCGAGTGCCGCCTCACCGTCGGCGGCGCGGGCGCTGCGCAGGCCTGAACGGGCCAGGTAAGCACTGAGGATGTCGGCGATTTCGCCCTCATCTTCGGCAATCAGCACCAAGGGTGCCTGTCGGGTACGGAGATCGTGTTTCATCGCGTGCTGCGGGTTCGGGGCAAGGGTGGGCAAGGGCGGGATCAGGGGCAGGGTCATCGTCGCCGCTGCATGTCCTGCGCCTCTTCGTTGGCAGCCCAGGCGAGGGTGGCCAGCACCAGCGTGCGCTGCAGGCTGGGTTCCACTGCACCTGCGCCGCGCAGCTGCTGCTGCACCAGGGTGGACACCGCAGGTGGCAGCTTGCTCCAGCGCGATGCCATGGGGGTGGTGTTTACCCGGGCCTGCAGCCGCGAGGCCATGCCTAGGATGGCGCGCAGGCGCAGTGCCAGCAGGGCGACGACCACGAGAGTGGCTAGGGCGAGCAGCAGATGCAGGGTGACGTCGGCGACCGGGTGCGTTGCCGCCCAGACCGCCAGACCCATCAGCGCCAGCGACGCGAGAGCGCCGGAACGGCCGGTGCCACCGGGCCCTTCGCTGCGGAACCCCACCAGGGCGGCCGCCCCGAAGCCCGCCAGCAGCGGGGGTAACGGATCCGGCGTGGCCAGCATCCAGCTGGTGGTCGATGCCAACACGACGGTGATCAACCACGGCGAAGGCGCGCACCACGCCAGGTAGGCACGGCGCACATCGATGGGTGGCAGGTCTGGATGGGAAAGGGACACGGCAGGCGGGCAGTCGGCGAGGCCGACGAGGCTAGCGACCGTTGATGGAGACTCGGTCGAGATTGTGTCGAGATTGCGTGGACGCAGGCCGCAGCATTCAGGCGCGGGGCTGGTGCCTGAACGGCTGCCGTGCCTCCATGCAATCTCCACAGTGGCTCCAAGAAACGTCCATCCGCGGCTTCCAGACTGCGGTTTCGGCGGTCGCACTGGGCGACTGCACGCAGCCGGGCGTTTCGATGAGCAACCGCAGGACCTGGATCATTGCCGCTACGGTGGCCACATTGGCCGCCGGCGCTGGATGGTGGGCGTTTGCCGGCGGCGATGATGCCGCGCTGATCACCGCACCGGCAAGGGTGGCGGATCTGGAGAAGACCGTACAGGCGGTCGGCCGGGTCCATCCCAAGGAGCTGGTGGCGGTGGGTGCGCAGGTGTCCGGCCAGGTCAAGCGCCTGCATGTGGTGCTGGGCCAGCGCGTACAGGCCGGTGACCTGATCGCCGAGGTCGATTCGCAGCCGCAGCGCATCGCGCTGCGCAGTGCCGAGGCGGCCACCAACACGCTGCGCGCCCAGCATGCCGCCAGCCAGGCCCGCTATGCGCAGGCCAGTCGCGCTTACCAGCGGCAGTCGCAGCTGGTGGCGTCGCGCCTGGTGTCACAGGAAGGTTTCGAAGCCGCACGCGTGGCACGCGATGCGGCACGCTCAGAGGTGGCCGCGCTGCAGGCGCAGATCGACCAGGCCGTGACCCAGGTCGAAACCGCACGGATCAACCTGGGCTATACCCGCATTGTGTCGCCCAGCGACGGCTACATCGTGGCCATCGTCACCAAGGCCGGGCAGACGTTGAACTCGATGCAGACCACGCCGACCATCGTGATGCTGGCGCAGATGGATACGATGACCGTGCGCGCCGAGATCGCCGAGGCCGACGTCGAGCTGGTGGCACCGGGACAACCGCTGTGGTTCTCGACACTGGGGCCGAGCGGCCGCCGCTATGAATCCCACCTGCAGCAGCTGGAACCGGCGCCCTCCTCGATTGCCGACGTCGCCACCGGCAATGCGGGTGGCTCTGCGCAGACGCCGAAGGCGGTGTACTACGCTGGCCTGTTCGACGTGGCCAATCCCGGCCTGAAGCTGAAGCCCTCGATGACGGTGAAAGTGACCCTGCAGCTGGCGCGGGTCGCCAACGCGCTGCAGGTGCCATTGACGGCGCTGGCCGATTCGGATGGCAAGGACGGCAGCCGTGGAACCGTGCGCGTGGTGGACACCAAGGGCCGCCCCCAGGAGCGTGCGGTGACGACCGGCCTGCGCACCGCCACCGCCGTGCAGATCCTGTCCGGCCTGCGCGAGGGCGAGAACGTGGTGGTCGGGCAGGCGCCCAGCGGCGGCGAATCTGAACCGACCAGCCTGCTGGGGATGTGAGCATGGCCGACGCACTGCTGGAACTGCATGGCGTATCGCGCGCCTATCGCTCCGCCGCCGGCGAGGTGGTGGTGCTGAAGGACGTTTCGCTGCGCATCGATGCCGGCGAGTTCATCGCCATCATCGGCCCCTCGGGCTCGGGCAAGTCCACGCTGATGAACATCCTTGGCTGCCTGGACCGGCCGACCGAGGGCAGCTATCGGGTGAACGGCGAGGCCACCGAGCAGATGGCGCCCGACGCGCTGGCACGCCTGCGCCGCGAGCATTTCGGTTTCATCTTCCAGCGCTACAACCTGATGGAGAACCTGAGTGCGACCGAGAACGTGGCGCTGCCGGCAGTCTATGCCGGCGTGGAGGCGGACGTGCGCACTGCCCGTGCACGCACGCTGCTGGAAACGCTGGGGTTGGGCGAACGCACCGCGAACCGGCCGAGCCAGCTGTCCGGTGGTCAGCAGCAGCGCGTGTCCATTGCCCGTTCGCTGATGAACGGCGGCGCGATCGTGCTGGCCGATGAACCCACCGGCGCGCTCGATCATGCCAGTGGCCAACAGGTGATGGCCGAGCTGAAGCGCCTGCATGCACAGGGCCACACGGTGATCCTGGTGACGCACGATGCAGCGATCGCCGCCAACGCGGCGCGGGTGATCGAGATCGCCGACGGCCGGGTGGTGGCCGACCGCGGCGAGCGGGGATCGCGTGCTGCGGCTGAAACTCCCGGGGCCGAACGCGGCGCGTCGCCGGTCACCGAGCGCCGCGCACGCATGGACGCGGTTCGCGAAGCCGCACGCATGGCCGTGCGCTCGATGCTGGCCCATCGCCTGCGCACGCTGCTGACCATGCTCGGCATCATCATCGGCGTTGCGGCCGTGGTGACCGTGGTTGCGCTGGGCAAGGGCGCACAGGCGCAGGTCGAATCACAGATCAACGAACTGGGCGCCAGTACGCTGGAGATCTTCCCGGGCGCCGATTTCGGTGACCCGCGCTCGGCGGAGATCGAGACACTGGTGGTGGGCGATGCGGACCATCTTGCGGCCTTGAGTTACGTGGACAGCGTGAGCCCGAACCTGAGCGGATCGGTGGCGGCGCTGCAAGGCAACCGGCGTGCCAACACCCAGGTGCTGGGCGTGGGGGCCGACATGCCGCGCGTGCGTGGGCTGCGGCTGAAGGCCGGCCGTTTCTTCACCGACGCCGAAGTGGATGCGCACCGTGCCGTGGGTGTGGTCGACCAGAAGGCGGCCAAAGCGCTGTTCAGCGGCAGCCCGATCGGCAGCACGGTGCTGCTGGGCGGCATGCCGGTGGAGGTGATCGGTGTGGCCGGGGCCAATGCGTTCGCGGGCGGTGCAACCCCGACGGTCTACGTGCCGTATACCTCGGCGGCCTCGCGGCTGCTGGGCAGCGAGCGCCTGGAGAGCATCACGGTGCGTGTGCGCGACAACGTGCCCACCAACGCCGCCGAAGCCTCGCTGGGTGCCGAGCTGGAGCGGTTGCATGGCCGTCGTGACTTCTTCATCTACAACGCCGACCAGATCCGCAAGGCGGTGATGAAGTCCAGCCAGACCATGGCCGCGCTGGTCTCCGCCATTGCCGCCGTGGCGCTGGTCGTTGGCGGGGTGGGGGTGATGAACATCATGCTGGTCTCGGTGAAGGAGCGCGTGCGCGAGATCGGCGTGCGCCTGGCGGTGGGCGCGCGGCAGGGCGACATCCTGCGCCAGTTCCTGATCGAGGCGGTGCTGATCTGCCTGTTCGGTGGCGTGCTGGGGGTGCTGTTCGCGTTCGGGGTGGGTGCACTGTCCAGCCTGCTGTCGCTGGGTGTGCCGTTCCTGTTCACGGCGGGGCCGGTGCTCGCCGCGCTGGCATGTTCGTCTGCGATCGGGCTTGGCTTCGGCTACTTCCCGGCGCGCAGTGCCGCACAGCTGGACCCGATCCAGGCGCTGGCAGCGGAGTAGGCGCAGGCCCGCTGCAGGACTTGTAGAGCCGAGCCTGCGCTCGGCTGCTCCCCGGCCAGACCACGATGAATCCTGCGCTGCGAGCAGCAAGCCGAGCATGGCTCGGCTCTACACGAGCGGCCGCAGCCGCTGCAGGACATTGTAGAGCCGAGCCGGCGCTCGGCTGCTCTCCGGGCAGGCCACGATGAGCCCTGCGCTGCGCGCAGCAAGCCGAGCATGGCTCGGCTCTACAGGAGCGGGCGCAGCCGCTGCAGGACATTGTAGAGCCGAGCCTGCGCTCGGCTGCTTTCCGGCTCTACAGGAGCATTCTTGCGGTGGAGTGAGCGTGTCAGCGTGGCGGGAAGGCAATGACGATGTCGTTCAGCGGCAGCTGATTCTCACGTGGCACGGCCATGCCGGGCTTCCAGGCCTCCCCTTGGCCGAACAGCTGCGCCTCGCTTTCAGGCCCGAAATCGTCGAAGGCCTGGAAGACGTACGGAATGCCCTCGGAGCCTTCGAACGTGGCCTTGTTGGAAAGCTGGAAGTGCAGATGAGGCGCGGCGGAATTGCCGGACTGGCCGAGCTGGGCCAACGCCTGTCCGCGCTGGACCCGTTGCCCGGGCTCTACCTTGATGCTGCCGGTTCGCAGATGGGCGTAGCTGGCAAACACACCCGGCGAGATTTCCAGGACAACGTAGTTACCGAACAGGCCATCCGCTGTCAGTGAAACGGGTTCCGGTTGCGCGGTCAGCGGCGGATGCTCGGGTTGCCCATCACGGACCGCACGCACGATGCCGTCGGCCACGGCCAGTACGGGGGCGGCATAACCCACCCAGTCCGAATGGCGGGTGTGCTGCAGATCCCGGGCTGTTGGACGCACGGCGCGCCCACGTTCGTCGACGCCGACCAGGTCGAGCGCGAAGCGCTGTGGAATGGTCAGATCACCATTCACCGCCACCAGGCTGCCCCAGTGGTGTGACTGCGCCGCGCCGGGCCCTTCATGGGCCAGCCATCGACCGCCTTGCAGGGGCGGACCGAGCGTCCTCACCGGCGCCGCGTTGACCGCAACGTGGGCGCCATCCAGTTCCACACTGCCGCCGCGCTCGGTGCCCAGCAGCATGCGGTGGCGAAGGATGTGCGGCACGTTACCGGTGGCTGGCAGGGACAGCCACAGGAACACCACCAGGCGCTTTCCCGCTGCAATGGAGATGGCGCCATCCTCTGGAGGCGACGGCCGTACCCAATGGCGCAGGGCAGGGGCATCCAGGCTCAGCAGCGGGGTTTCGGCGTCGTCGCCGAACACCTGCAGCGATTGCGGCTGCAGCGCCCCGGTGTCGCCGTAGTAGTTGGTGATGTGCAGCTCGTAGGCCAGATGGCGCAGACCGTCGCTGCCAACGAAGGGCGTCGGTGCGAAGGGCACCCGTGCTTCGACCGGCGCAGGCGCTGGCGCCGGCAACGCGAGGGAAGGCAGCAGCAACAGCAGCAGAGCCAGGCAGACGCCGCGGGTCATGCGTGTTCCCCCAAAGGCCGACGGTGGCCGCTGCCGAGCATAGCGCTACGCCGGGGGCGCCGGTACACCGGCGGGCGTATCAGGGCGCCGGCCGTGGATGTTGGCGCACGCGTGCGCGCTCGCGATACAGGCGGCTGTCGGCACGCTGCAGGGTATCGGCCACCGACTCGCCGGGGCTGTGATGGGTCGCGCCCAGTGAGAACGGTGTGGGTGACTGTGCAGCCTGCTGCGCATACCACTGCTCGAGCGCGGCCAACCGACCCGGTTCCGGTGCGGTCAGCACCACCATGAATTCGTCGCCGCCCATGCGCACCACGTTCTCCGCCGCCCCCAGCGGCGAGCGCAGGAAGGCGGCGAACTCGACCAGCACCGTGTCACCCCGCGCATGGCCCTGGGTGTCGTTGATCTGCTTGAAATGATCCAGATCGAACATCAGGCAGGCCCAGGGCTGGTCGATCAGTTCGTCCAGGCGGGGCAGGAAGCGGCGGTTGTAGCTCTGGGTGAGTGGATCCTTGAAGGACATCTCGCGCAACTGCTGTTCCTGCATCCGCAGCGCCGTGACGTCCTGCGCATGGCCGAGCACGTAGGGTGGGGTGGCCTCGTTGTCGAGCACGTTGTGATACGCCCAGAAATGCCGGGTACCATCGGCGGCGATCAGCTCGATGACGCCGGCATCGGTGTGGTTGACTGCGATGCGATCAAGATAGGCCTTGAACGCGGCCCGCTTCTCCGGCGGCATCAGGTCGCACAGGCTGCGCCCGATCATGTAGCTCTCATCGAAGCCCAGCGACTGCACGGCTGCCGGGTTCACCGAGGTCAGCACGCCATCCAGCGTGTGCGTGCAGATCAGGCCAAGGCTGTAGTGGAACAGCCGCCGGTAGCGGGTTTCGCTGGCCTCCAGTGCATCCAGCGCGGCGCGCTCCTCGGTGATGTCCTGGATGGCGCCGACCAGCCGAGGCCGCCCATCGATCTGCTGCCGGCCGCCGACCACACGGGTCCAGATGGCCCGTTCATCGGCGGTGGTCATCGGCAACTGCACTTCCCAGGAGATGCCTTCATCGATGCAGCGCTGCACCGCTGTGCGGATGATGTTGCGGCTGTCCTCGCGATAGAACGACAGCGCGGTTTCGAGCGTCGGTTCGAAGTTGCTGCGCACGCCGTGGATCTGCTTGGTCTCGCGGGTCCAGCGGACCTCGTTGCTGGCCAGGTCCATTTCCCAGCCACCCACCCGGGCCGCGCGGTTGGTGCGCTCCAGGAAGTCCTCGCTGCGCTTCAATTCGCGATGCAGGGCCTTGGCCTGGCCGACCTGCGCCATCAGCGTGCTGCGCTGCTCCAGTACCTGGGTGGTGACCCGGGCCAGATGCACCATCAGTTCGCGTTGCGAAGGCGACAGCACGCCGGGCATCGGGTCGAGCAGGCACAGTGTTCCGATGCGCGCGCCGTGCGCCGAGCCGAGTGAGATGCCGGCGTAATGGCGGATGCGTGGACCAGCGGTGACCAGCGGATTGCTGGCGAAGCGCGGGTCCTGGCGCGCGTCGGGAATCTCGAACAGCGTGTCCTGCTGGATGGCATGGGTGCAGAACGAAATCTCGCGTGCGGTCTCGCTGACGCCTTCCAGCCCGATGTTGGCCTTGAACCACTGCCGCTCGTCGGCCACTACCGAGATCAGCCCCATGGTCATGCCGGTGGCGGCACGGGCGGCGGCGACGATCGCATCGAAAACAGGCTCTGGCGGCGTGTCGAGCAGGTGCAGGCGGTCGAGTTCAAGCAGTCGTTCGGCTTCGTCCATGGCGCTTTTCAGGGCAGGGTGGCGAGGGCGGCTTCGGCTGTCGGGCACTACGCTAGTGCGTACCGCGTTATGTATCGCCACGACGGGGTGATGCCGACGTGACGCATCCCGGTCAGGGTTTGCGAAGCCCTCGCGGGGGGAGCGCCGAAACGTGACGGTTGTCGCGAACATGCCAGCGCCAGGGAAAGTCCACCGCACGGGTGATGCCGATACGGGGCCCGACGACCGGGTCGAGTGGCGGTGCGGTGCCATCACTGGCAATGACGATCCCTTGTTGACCGCTCACCAGATCCGCGCCATCGAAGCTGCGGTCCAGCCCGAAGGCCTGCGAGAGCTTGCCGGGACCGCTGGCCAGATCGTGGTCGCGCCGGGCCGCGGGGCGTAGTTCACGCATTCGCTCCAGCCCCGCCAATGGCTCGGCCGCGCGCAGCAGGACGGCGACGCCTTCGCCGATTTCGCCGCAGACCACGTTGCTGCCCCAGTGCATGCCGTAGGTGAAGTAGACATACAGATGGCCGGCCTCGCCGAACATGCTGGCCGTGCGCGGCGTCCGCCCACGGTAGGAGTGTGCGGCTGGATCGATGCTGCCGGCATAGGCCTCGACCTCGACGATGCGCGCCGCGCGACCATCGTCGCGCACCAGCAGTTTGTTGAGCAGCTCCGGCGCAACGTCGGTCGATGGGCGCTGGTAGAAGTGTCGGGGAAGAATCTTCCAATGTTCGGGCAACCCATCCAGCACGGCTGAGGCTCACGTTGCGGTAGAAGCCTGCAGTGTGGCGGCTTCGCGGTGAAGCTGTTGGGTAATGCCGGTCGATTGGCTGGCAGGCGACGCAACGTCTGCATCACGGATGCCTTCCGCCAGCAGCCGCAATGGTGGGCCGCATAGGCTGGGTAGTGCCGGCCGCTGGCCGACAACTTCGTGCCGCCGGGGCACTGCAGATGCCGGCCAGCGGCCGGCACTACTCCATTACACGACCAATCGCATCGGCCAGCAGGGCGCGGACCCGTTCCGGCGGCAGGTCGGGGTCGCGCACGGCACGCATGGCCAGGCCTTCCACCAGCAACCGCAGCAGCAGGGTGCGTCCGGCGATGCCTTCCTCGTCGACGCGCCGGCCCAGATTGAGGTCACGCTGGCGCAGCCAGGCATGGATCGCTGCGCTGGTCTGCTTGTCGTGGGTGCGCAGCACCTCGGCCAGCACAGGGTCGCGGTGAGCCTCGGCGTTGATTTCCGCATACAGCGCCACGCTGGCAATGGCATTGCCGTGGATCGGCAGCACCTCGCCGCGTGCCCATTGCTGGTAGCAAGCGAGCAGGCCATCGACCAGATCCGAGGCCGCCGGCATCTCGCTGATCGAGGCCTGGTCGTGACGCAGCTGGCGTTCGATCAGGGCCAGGATCAGGGCGCGCTTGTTGGCGAAATAGCGGTACATCAGCCCCTGGCTGATCTCGGCCTCGGCGGCGATATCGCCGATGGAGCCGGCATGGAAACCGCGGGTGATGAAGCACTTCTGGGCGGCGTCGAGGATGCGACGGCGCTGGGCTTCGGCATGGGCGGCGGCAGGGGCGTCAGCGGGTACGGCTACGGCGGTTTTCGGCGTCATTGCGTGAAGTCGGGGCGTCCAGAGGCGGGATAGTACGTCACAAAAGGTGTGAATGAACGGTCATTCATTTGTAATTCCCGCCTCCCAGACTGCGCCGGCCTTCTCCTTCCGCGAATGAGTCCGATGCGCCACGCCCTGCTGCACCGCCCGCTGCTCACCCTCGCCATTGCCGCCGCGCTGCCGGCACTGGCCCATGCCGAAGACAGTCCCAGTGCCGACGCCGAGGCATCCGCCGAGGCCGCGCGCACTGTCGTTGCCCTCGACCAGGTGATGGTGACCGCGCAGAAACGCGCCACCAACCTGCAGGAGACACCGATCTCGGTATCGGTGGTCGATGCCGAAGCGCTGAAGGACCGCAGCGCGATTTCGCTGGGCAGCCTGTCCGATGGCTCCATCCCGTCGCTGCGGGTCACGCCGTTCGCTACCCGCAGTTCGGCGCTGAACATCGGCATCCGTGGCATCGGCGCCTCCGGCGACGCCAACCAGCCGGCCCGCGACGCCGGCGTCGGTATCTACGTCGACGGGGTGTTCATGGGCCGCGCACAGGGCCTGGGCAACATGCTCTACGACGTGGAGCGTATTGAAGTACTGAAGGGCCCGCAGGGCACGCTGTTCGGCCGCAATACCGAAGGCGGCGCAGTGAGCATCGTGACCAAGGCGCCCAGCGGCGAATTCGGCGGCAGCGTCAGCGCCGGCGTGTCCAACTTCAGCGGCTACAACAGTGCGCTGCACCTGGATCTGCCCAAGGTGGGCGATGTCAGCTTCAAGATCGACGCCGTGCAGGCCAAGCGTGGCGGCACCACCGACAACCCGATGCGCGGCGAGCGCGACTTCAACAGCTACGACAAGCGCGGCGCACGCCTGAGTGCGCTGTGGCAGCCGAGCGATGACTTCTCGCTGCTGTACGCGTTCGATCGCTCCTACGACGCCACCACGCCGTACCACACCCAGGTGCTGGTGCCGGGCGCGTACCTCAGCCCGTTGCAGAAGGCCGGTGCCAGCCTGGATCGCCGCGACAGCGCGATCCTCGGTGGACCGCAGGAAGACAACATCGGGCGTACCAGCGGCCATCTGTTGAACCTGTCGTGGACGCTGAATGACAACCTGGAGCTGAAGTCGATCAGCTCATACCGTGAACTCACCCAGGGCCAGTTCGACATGGGCCTGGTCGATGCGATTTCGGCCTATGGTGGCGCCGGCACGCCGTTCGGTCGTTACAGCCTGGCGCAGGTCTACCAGCACCAGTACAGCCAGGAATTCCAGCTGATCGGCAATACCTCGCAGGTGCAGTTCCTCGGCGGAGCGTTCTACTACCACGAGACTGCCGGTGACAATGCGCAGACCCCGAACATGCTGGTCTGGGGGCCGGGTGGCAACAGCTACACCGTGAATCCGGCGACCAACCCGCTGGATCTCTCGCGGGTACGCATCGACCGCGCCAGCAAAGCGTGGACGGACAGCCTGGGCGTGTTCGGCCAGGCCACGTGGACGCCGGAAGCACTGCAGCGCCTGCACCTGACTGCCGGCGGTCGCTACACCCGTGACGACAAGAAGGGCAGTCTGTACACCGTCAACGGCGCGGCGACGAATCTCGCTTTCAAGGACCGCTGGAGCCGTTTCGACCCGATGGTCAACATCGCCTACGACCTCGGCGAGCACGCGATGGTCTACGCCAAGTACAGCACGGGCTTCAAGGCCGGTGGTGCCAACTCGCGCTCGACCAACTACACCGCGTTCGGTCCGGAAGAAGTGACCGCCTACGAGCTCGGCTTCAAGTCGCAGTTCTGGGACAACCGCGCCCGCCTGAACCTGGCGCTGTTCGATTCGACCATCGCGCACAAACAAATGGACTTCTCGCTGCCGTTCGACCCGAACAGCGGCGAAACCCGCACCACCATGGTCACCACCAATGCACTGAGCGATGGCAAGTCCCGGGGTGCGGAGCTGGAGTTCAACGTGATGCCGGTGGACAACCTCACGCTAGGCCTCAACTACGCCTACACGAAGATCGATGCGCAGACAGCAACCGACCCGTTCGGTGCGGGCGTGCAGGTGACCGTGCAGCCGCTGTTGGCGCCGAAGAACGCGGGCAGCCTGTCGGTCGACTATCTGGTCCCGTTCGCCAACTTCTCGGCGCTGAAATTCCATGTGGACGGCAACTGGTCCGATGGCTACTACACCAGCGAGTACGACCAGATGCTGACCGACAGCTCGTTCGTGGTGAATGCACGGGTGGCGCTGGTGGATGTGCCGGTCAACAGCACCGGCACCACCATGTCGTTCTCGCTGTGGGCACGCAACCTGCTGGATGAGCAGCACCTGTTCTACAAGCTCAACAGCCCGGCGCTGGGCCAGACCGGCATCTTCAATGACCCGCGCACCTTCGGCCTGGACGTGGCCGTCAACTTCTGATTCGAACGGAGAACTCCATGAAGCACCGCTCTACCGAACTTGTCCTGGCCCTGATGCTCAGCCTGCCGCTGGCCGTGACCGCCGTTGCTGCCGATGCACCGCAGGCCACCGCCGCAAAGCCGACGGCCGCTGCCAACGTGAAGCCGGTCGCTGCCGACGCGCAGCGGGTGATCCCGCTGCAGGGAGCCTGGAACGTGCGCACCTTCGCCGGCCTGCAGGGCCGCCATGGCCCGATTCCGGCCGATGCGTTCGTGCGCACCGCCGATCTCGGCCGCCTCACCGATGCCGACCGCGACGCCCTGGCCGCGGCCGGCGTGAAGCTGGACATCGACCTGCGCACCGCCGATGAGGAAGCGCAGTCACCGGACCTGCTGGCCAGGGATGATCGCTTCGACTACCAGCGCATCTCGCTGATGGGCACGGAGAAGATGGACCTGCAGAAGATGATGACCAGCTTCCCCGATTCGCTCGGCGAAGCCTATGTGCAGTGGCTGGGCCACAGCCAGCCGCAGTTCAAGCAGGTGTTCCAGCGCATCGCCGCGCAACAGGATGGCGCCGTGCTGTTCCATTGCACGGCCGGCAAGGACCGTACCGGCATCATCGCTGGCCTGCTGCTGGACCTGGCGGGCGTGCCAAAGGCCGAGATCGTGCACAACTACGCGATCTCCGCGCACTATCTGGAAGGGCAGCCGAAGGACAGTGCGATGAACGCGCAGATCATGGCGCTGATCAAGCAGAACCCGCAGATCGCCCGCAAGATGGCTGGCATGTCCGGTACCGCACCGGACAACATGGAACAGTTCCTGGCGGCACTGCACAGCCAGTACGGTGGTGCAGAGGGCTACCTGAAGTCGATCGGGGTCAGCGAACAGGAGATCCAGCAACTGAAGGTGCGGCTGGGGCAGGCCGGCTGAGGGTAGTGCCGGCCGCTGGCCGGCTCCCCGGTGACGTCAAGCGAACGAGGCAATGCCTGCCAGCGGCCGGCATTGCCGCAGCCAGGTACGGCCTGGCCCTACCGGTCGGGCTTTACCCTGGCAACCCGTATCCGGTACTGGTACACGTTGTCGCCTTCGATGCGCGTGGCCTCCGTGCCACGCACCTGGCCGACCTTCTGGTTCGAACCCGTGACCGGCTTCGCCTGCACCTCGGTTTCGTGTTCGAAGGAATGCGATTTGTCGGTGTTGCGGTAATAGCGGTACAGCGCCCAGTACAGCGCAGTTGCGCCGGCCGGACCTGCCGCCAACAGCCAGAGGCCGCTATCGTCGCTCATGAGGTCGCCATCAGGATGAGGATTGCCAGTGCTTCGATGACCGTGCCGGCCGTCAGCGCCGCCAGCAGCATCTTCCACTGCTGCACGGGCACGCTGCCCATGGTCTCGCCGGTGCGGCCGTTCACGGCGATGTAGTGCAGCATGCCGCCGTTCTTGCCGGGCTGGTGGTACGAGTAGAGCCAGACCGGCAGGTACATCGACACCCAGCGGGTGCCATGCACTTCCAGCTGTTCCTGCTCCCAGCGCACGCCGCGGTTGTAACCGCGCACCGAGGACTCCACCTGCGATCGAGCAATCGACAGCAGCTGGTCCTCCAATCGTGGCCGCAGCGCCTCCACGTCCAGGTTGCGCTTCTCCGAGGTGAAGCCGGCCAGGTACGAGGCGTTCCACTTCACCGCGTTCTTGGTATCGAACGGCAGGATGGTGTTGATGATGTTGTTGGTGTTGGCGCGGATATCCAGATTGCCGCGTTCTGCGGACGATTCCAGCGGCAGATCATCGACCGTGAAGTCGACCTGGCGCTCGATCTGGTAGATGTCAGCGTCATACACGGTGCGCTTGTTCTTTTCGCTGCCCACCGTGTACTGGCGGGTCTGGATCTCGCCCTTGCCGGCCACGGCCGCGCTGACATTGCTGTCGACGATCATGTAGGGCAGGAACACACCCACCACGTTTTCCGGGGTGAACTGTTCCTTGAACGCCTTCAGCGCGAACAGCCGGCGCTTGTCGACGAACTGGCGGATGCGCGCGACCGCATCGTCCTTCTTGATATGGAAGGGCAGTACCGCATCAGGCACCGCGCCATTGCTGATCTGTTCGTTGACGCCGAACACATGGCGGCACCAGTGGCAGCGCGCCGTCATCGTGCTCTCGGTGTTGACCGTGACTTCGGCGCCGCAGCCTGTGCACTTGAAGGTCATCAACGCCGAGGTGTCGGCATCGATGTCGCGTGCGCCGGAGGCGATGACGGTGCCGCGCAGCTGGTCGATGGCCTCGCCCAGCCCGAACTCCTCCTCGACCCGCGCACCATGCCATTCGTGACGGCAGTACAGGCAGACCAGGATATCGGTACCGGCCTTGGGCCGGATGTCGGTGGCGCCGCACTTCGGGCAGCGGTTGAGGCCGTCCTTCAGCTCGCTGGCCGAAGTATCGATGGCCACAGGATCGGACGCTTCCACTTCATCGCGGATGGCCTGCGGCAGCGTCGAGGTGTCCAGCGGGAAGCTGCCGGGCAGGGGAGGCACGTCCTGCGGCGAACCCGGCCCATTCAGCGACGCCGCCGGCAAGGGCGGTGGCGTCGCGGGCGCGGATCCGGGCAGCGGCGGTGGGCCGTTTCGGGGATCGGACATGTTGGTTGCGTGCCCTGCCGGTTACAGGCCCAGTGCCTTGGCTTTCAGAGCGTCGTAGTCGCTCTGGGTGATCAGGCCCAGGTCCAGCATTTCCTTGGCCTTCTTCAGCTTGGCGACCGGATCGTCGGCAGCCGGGGTGACCGGCTGCTGCATGCCGCCGACACCGAACATGCCCGAGGCCATGCCGACGCCGACCAGGCCTGCCGCGCCGCCGTTCTCACCGGCTGACTGGATGCCCTGGGCGACGCTGGCCTGCAGGTTGGAATTGCCGCGCGAACCGGACAGCGCATCGGCGCGCTGCACGGTCTTCAGCAGTTCGCGGGTATTGGCGTCGTACTCGATCGAGACGATGGCGGTCTTGACGATGGCCAGGCCGCGATCGGACTTCCACTGGTAACCCTGCTCGACCGCGGCCGACAGGCTCTGCGCGAAGCCCAGCGAGTCCTGCTGCAGCTTGGTGATGCGGTTGCCCTTGCTCGGATCGTTCGTGTACAGGCTGAAGGCGGGAGCCAGCGAACCGACCACTTCATTGAACAGCTGGCTGGCGGCGGCGTTGTCCAGGTCGGTGAAATCGAACACCTGGCCCGGCTGCAGGTAGCTGGCCGGCACGAAGTTCTTCACGAACAGGATCGGGTCGACGATCTTCAGCGTGTAGGAGCCGCGGGTGACCGCGCCGACCTGGGTATTGAGGAAGCCGTCGTCCCAGTAGATTTCCGACTGGGTGCCGAAGCGGTTGTCCGGCAGCTCCTTCAGCGAGACGAAGTACGCGGCCTGCTGCGAACCCGGCTGGCCGCCGAACTTGAAGCGCTCCCAGCTCTGCTTGATGAAGGTGCTGACCAGGCCGTCTCCGGCGAAGATCGACTGCGAGTTGAGATCGTCCGAACGCCACTCGTAGCCGCCCGGTTCGGCGACAAACGCGGTGATCGCGCCGTCCTGGAACAGCAGCAGGCCATAGCCCTCCGGCACGATGATCTTCGAGCCGTTGGTGATGATGTTGGACGAGCCGCTGGTGTTGGAACCGCGGCCGGCATTGGTGCCCTGCGGCACCGCCGCGAACAGGGCCGCCGTGGACGGCAGGCCCGTCGGCACGGTGTAGAAGTCCTTCCACTGGTCGGCCAGCACACCGCCTACCGCACCCTTCACCGCCTGTACCAGACCCATGTCCAACTCCCTGTGATTCGAGGGCAGGCACCGTGCCTGCCGAGCTTGGCTGAATATAGCAGCGGCCGGGGGCGGCTGTGGTGCCGGAACATGAATCCGTATCAAGCGCCGCTGTCAGCGCCCTGGACCTGCCGGATCGCCTGCACGACGGCTGCCATGTCCAGCCCACCCAGCCCCATCTGCTGAGTGCGGGCGAACAGCGCGTCGCTTGCTTCGATCAAGGGCGCCTGTACGCCGGCGCTGCGGGCGGCTGCCGCCACCAGCTGGCTGTTCTTCAGCACGTCGGTAATGGAAGCCTGCACTGTAAAGTCGTCGCGGATCATCTTGTCCAGCTTGATCCGCGAAACCTCACTGGCCATCGGCCCGGCGTTGAGTACCTGGGCAAAGCGCTCCAGCGCGATGCCATGTGCCTCGGCGAAATGCACGGCTTCGGCCAGACCGGTGACCAGGGTGATCAGGAACAGGTTCACCGCAAGCTTCATCTGCAGGCCTGCCGGGACCTCGCCACAGGCGACAATCTGCCGCCCCAACGAGGCCAGCAAGGGCGCTGCCTCGGCCAGATCTGCTTCGTTGCCTGCCAGCATGACCACCAGCTGTGCCGCCTCGGCCTGCAGGCGTGACCCGGAGACCGGCGCTTCGACATAGCGCCCACCTGCGCGACGGACCTGATCGGCCAGCGCCCTTGAGTAGGCGGCGGAGCTTGTGCCCATGTTGATGAGCAGATGCCCTTGCACGCGCGCGTCGAAGTCATCGGAACCGCGCAGCAGCACGGCGTCGATGGCTTCATCGTTGGCCAGCATCATGATGATCGTGTGGCAGGCGTTGAATACCTCCTGCACGGATCCGGCGCGCTCTATGCCCGCCGAGCGCGCTGCCTCGTCGTTGTGGCTGGAGCGTGACCATGCCAGTACACGGTTCCCGGCGCGGGCCAGGTTGACGGCCATGGGCGTCCCCATCACGCCTAGACCGATGAATCCGATGGACATGGTGCGACCCACGCGACAGGAAGGAAGACCATCATGACCCAGAACCGCGCCGGATTGAGTGCATGGGGGGCGCGTGAAGCATGGCCATTGATACCGTTCAGTTCATTTCTAGAGCATGTAAGGGATCTTGAACGCCAACGTGAAGTCCGGTGCATCCGGGGTCAGCCCGATGCCGAGCAACGTCACCAACGTGGTGTGCTGGTTCAACGCATAGGTCACGCCCAGGTTCAGTGACGCCGCGTTGGCATCGCTGCCGATCACCTTCATCCACTTGCCGCCCTGGAAGCGGGTGGAGGCGCGGGCACTGATGCGGTCACTGAAGGACAGGCTGAGGCTGGTGCGTTCGTTGAAGGCGAATGCCACGCCCGCGCCGAAGTACACCGAACCACCCAGCTTCACGTCGCCCGGGTTGACCGTGTCCGGATTGCTGTCGATGTCACTGAAGCCCCGCGGGAACGAGTGCACGTAGCCCAGGTTGGCGAACAGGATGGCCGGGTCGGCGGTCTTCACCATCGACAGGCCGACGTTGGCCTGCCAGACACCATTGCCGGTGGGTTGCTCGCGCGGCACGGCGAAGCGGATGTAGTCGTCGTCATCCCGCTCGATCACCTTCCAGTCCAGGCCGTAGGGCGCACGCCCGGTGGGGGCGGTGACACCGGCGGTGAGCACGGTCTCCGGGCGCCAGCCGCGTTCGCCGAACAACCGGTAGTTCGCGCTCAGGCCGATATCACCCAGGCCGTTGCCGTTGGTCTCTTCCTGTGCAATGGCGGCGGCTGCTCCGCCGGCGCCGCCTTTCTGGTACACCGTGCGCCGTGCGAGGTAGGGCACGTCCAGGTTCAAAGTCAGGTTCGGGCTGACGCCCCAGCGAGCGGCCAGGTTGTAGGTGAGCGAATCGGATTCGACGTTCTCGATGGCGATGTTGCCGAGGAAGATCGCGTCCAGGGCCAGGAAGCCATTGAGGGTGAGCTGCTTGCGGTCGTAGCGGGCGTAGGTGAGGCTGTTCTCGATGGTGAAGCGGCGTGAGAACAGTGCAGACTGCTGCTGCTTCACGTCGTCCACGCTGCGCCGCGACTCCTGCCTGGCCTGCTGCGCCTCGGCGGCGGTGCTGGCGTATCCCTCGCTGCCCGGCGGAACGGCTGCACCACTCTGTAGAGTCGAGCCATGCTCGACTGCCGTGCCCGTGCCCGTGCCCGTGCCCGCTGCCGATCCTGGCCCGATGGCCGCCGTACGCCCACTCAAGCGCGCCTGCATGGCCTGCACCTGCATGTCCAGTTCGCGCAGGCGCCGCACTTCCTGTGCGTAGTTGGATTTCAGCTGCTCCAGCTGGTTGGCCAGTGCCTGCACGTCCGCGCCGTCGTCGGCCGTCGGCGCTGCAGCCAGGGCGGTGCCCGCCAGCGCCGCCAGCGCCAACGGGGTGATCCTCATCAGGGTGTGCATGTTCGTGTCCTGCGTTGTGGAGCGTCTCCCCCAATGCCGTGCCGTGCTACTGGCCCGGCCCCATGCCGCGGTTCAGCGCGATTGCCTGGGCCACGTTCTGGCTCAAGGGCAGGTTGCCGCCCACGGTGTCGCGTACCAGTTCCAGCCGCAGCTGGTTGCTGGCTATCTGGCCATCACCGGCGAGGGCGATGCCCTGGCCGACGCTGCCATTGCGGATCCATTGCTGTACCAGGCCCTGGCCATCCACCTGCAACTGCAGGCGCAACTGGTTGCCATCGAGTACAGCGGTGGCGGTGGCGCCGGACTGTTGCGTACTGACCGAACGCGCGTCGCCGCCTGGCAATGTGGGCACGCCGCCATCGCGTACGGTCAGCGTGGTGGCATTGCGTGCGCTGTTGCCATCGCCGGCCACCTGCACGCTCTGCACCAGCCCGCTGACGTTGGCCAGGCCACTGCTGTCGATGGTGCGGCCGTGTGTTCCGGGCAAGGGCGCGTCAGCGGCGGTGACGTGCACGCTGGGCTGGAAACTCAGCTTCGGCGAGCCGCCGCCGCGGAAGTCCATGCCCAGGGTCAGGGCACCCTGCAGGGTCGTGCCATTACCGGCCTGCCACTGCGAGACCATCGTTACCCCGAACCACGCCACGGTATTGCCGCCGACGGTGTAGCGGCCGCGCATCAGGTTCAGTTCGGGGTCCGGAATTTCCTTGAGGCCGTGGCCAGGCGCGCCCTCTGCCGCTTGCAGGGGCAGGGCAGGGATCGCCAGCAGCAGGACGATCGGCAGGGAGTGACGGAACATGGACGCACCTCCTTCAGAACAGGTCGGCATGGCTGAAGCCGAAGTCGACCAGCTCGGCATCGGTGATCGGCCCCTGCCGCGCGTAGAGCGCGCGGGCACTGGGCCGTTCGCTGGGTTGCAGCAGAACCGTGTTGCGATCGAAATCGCTGCCGATCACCACGAATACCGCTCGCGATGGCCATGCAGCGAGGAACTCGGGCAGCGCCAGGCTGCGGTTGCCAAGGATGGGATCAGCGACCTCGACCACACCGTCGCGAACCTGCTTGAGCACCACGAAATGACGGAAGCCGCGCACGTCCATCAGCACCAGCCCCGGCACGCGCAGGGTGCGCAGGCGAGCCTCGTCGATGCGGTAGCCGCGTCCGCGCATGCCCAGCGATTCCACGTAGCGCTTGATGTCGAGCAGCGAGAAGCCGCGCTCGGCGACCAGCGCCGGATCGGAGACCCCCATCATCCCCTCGATCACCGTCGCTTCATCGGTATCCAGGTGATAGGCATGGCGCAGGATCGTCGCCAGAGCGGCCGCGCCGCAGCTGTAGTCGGTGTGCTGGCGCACCACGTTGCGGTAGCGCCGCTCCTGCATGCTCTCCACCTTCTGCTGCAGCAGTGCCCCGTTGGGCAGCACGCCACTGAAGCGGACATCGCCCGCCCACGCCGATGCCGTACCCAGCAGCAACAGGCAGGGCAGCAGGCGCAGTGAGCGTCGGCAACGGATCATCACGTTCTCCGGCAGCAGGGGGGAGCCCCTGTCCCAAGGGGGAGGAGGAACAGGGGCTCCCGGGAACCCGGCCATTGGCGGACGGCCGGGGTGTTGCGCTTACTCGCCGCTGCCACCACCGCCGCCGGTGCTGGGCTGGGCGACGGCCAGGGCCAGGCTGTTGGCCTGCAGGTTGCCGGTGCCGGACGCCACGTTCACGCCGATGTTGCCGGAGGCGCCCGAGAAGGCACTGCCCGACAATGCCGAGGTGTTGGTGGCATCGACGTTCACCCAGCGCGTGGTGCTGACCGTGCCGCTGAGGCTGGCGTACAGGTCGGCCACGCCCAGTTCGACGAACTGGCTGGTGCCGCTTTCACGCGTATCGAAGCCCAGGCCACCGACCCCCGGACGATTCGGGTTCATCGTGGCGTTCTGGATTTCGTTGTCCAGATCGATGTGGCCGGTGCTGTTGCCACCCGGGTGCGGCAGCTCGCCATTCCAGGTATCCAGGTAGTAGTTGGCCATCTGGTAGGCGTTGCCGGTACCGCGGTAGGTGCCCGCGCCATAGGCCAGGGTCAGGCCGCTGACGCCGCCATGCATGCCGACCTGCACGGTATCGGTGTACGACTTCACGAAGCCGGCGTTGCTGACCGTGTTGCCGGTGGAGACCTGGTTGGAGCTGATGCTCGACTGCGCCACCGCCGTGGTCGCGACCGAGGCGGCGAGCGCGTTCTTCTGCTCGTTGTTGTTCCCCGAGGCGATGTTCACGCCGATGTTGCCCGATGCGCCGCCGAAGGCATTGCCACCGAGGCTGGCGGCATTGGTGACGCCCGAGTTCTGGGTGACGTTGCCGAAGCCAGCCTGGTTGACGAACACCTCGGCGCCAGCCATGCCGAAGCTGAAGGACGCGTCGGCCGCGGACAGCGACGCGGCATTGTCCTGGGCGTTGTTGTCGCCGGACACCACGTTGAAGCCGAGATTGCCAGAGGCACCGGCACCGACGCTGTCACCGATCGAAGCGCGGTTGGTGACCAGGCTGTTGCTGGTGGCGTTGTTGCTGATCGACTGGCGGTTGTCGATCACCGCGATGGCCGCGGAGTCGAGGTCGATGTCGCCGGTGATGTTCGGGTCACCGGAGAAATTGACGTCGGTGCTGAGGCGCAGGTCTTTCTCCAGGTTCACGTCGACGCCGTGGTTGTTCTTTTCCTTGCGCTCGTCGGCCTGGATGTTGCTGTGCTTCTGCACATTGACGTTGACGGTGCGGTTGCGTACGTCGTTGTCGGTATGGTTGTGGGTGTCGTTGCGGGTTTCGCTGACGGTGTGGTTGTGGTTGATGTTCGCGTTGGCGTTCTGGTTGTCCCAGCCATTGGCCGCAGCGGCGGTCGAGGCAGTGGCAATCGCCATGGCGAGCATGGTCTGTTTGACGGTCGCTTTCATGGTGCCCTCTCTCTCATCGGGTGGTGCATCGGTGGGTGGTTGTCACGGACGGTCCTGCACGACCAGGCCCAGCACATTGGCCGTGTCGTTGCCGCTGCCCGCGATCTGATTGAGTTGCAGGACCCCGTCGAATCCCCGCAGTGCGGTGCTGGCTACACCGGCGCTGCGGGTGCCCGTCGCGACGCCGTGACCGGCGTCGTCCCGCCCCCCTGCCAACGCGGAACCTTCTGCGGCCAGGGCCGTGTCGTCGGTTTCGCGTATGCCCTGTCGGGCCAGCGTCGCGCTGACGACGTTGAGCGTCGTGTTGGCGATGCCGCTGGCCTGGTTGATTGAAGCGATGCCGCTGGCACCGGCCAGCGCGTTACCGCCGATCTGCGCGGAGGCAGCCAACGGTGCCGACAGCACCCGGTTGCCTTGCTGCAGTTGTTGCGTGCTGATCGCCACCTCGGCGCGTTCGCCCCGGGCGATGCCACGCAGATTGACCTGGAGGTTCAGGTCGCCCGCCGCCTGGTTCACGGCGATGGCCCCGCTCGAGCCGGCCAGGGCGCGGCCGTCGATGCGGGTCACGTCCAGGTACGCGAGCATGCCACTGTAGTCGTCGGCCATCGCCGGCAGGGGCGTGGCACCCAGCCCGAGCCCCAGCAGCAGCCAGCACAGGCGCCTCATTTGCCACCTGCCGGGGCCGTGCCCTGCAGCGGGATCTGACCCAGTGCGCCACGCACCGTATCGGCAATGCCGCGGGTACTGTTGCCGACGGCGCCCAGCGGTCCACTCATGGCGCCGCCGAGGCTGCTGCCGACCATGCCGTCGCTGCTGCGTCCCAGGGTGCTGCCCAGGGCCTGCTGGGTGACCCGTTCGACCGTGGTGCCGCCAGGTGCGGCCATGGGCCTGGCCTGGCCCGCGCCCATTCCGGCGTAGTCCTCGTCGCTGAGTTCGTCCATCCCGATGGCAGGGCCACCCGCTCCCAGTGCAGCGGCGATTTCGCGCTGCGGCTTCGGATCGGCGATCAGCGCCATGCCCGGCGGTGCCATGCGATAGGCCGGCCGCGCGGAGACATCTCGCAACAGGACGATTTCGCCCGGCTGCGGCTTCACGCCCTGGCGTGCGCCGGAGGCGGATGCACTCGTGACGATCGCCAGCAGGGTGAATCCCAGCGACGCAGCCAAGCCACGAATCAGGGTGGTGCCGTCCATGCCGATCTCCCGCGATGGGTGCGGCGGATCCACGCATCAACCGTGCCAACGTCGAAAGTCCTGCGCGCCAAGCGGGGAGACAAACGACGGCGCGATGGGGTGGCCCCGGTGTGTTACAGCGGCGTCGCAGAAATGTTGGGATTCCGCAGCGCCAAGCGCTGCGGGGCAAGGTGGCGGGATGACTGTCGCATTCCTGTTACAGCGACCGGCGCAGAGTGCAACGGTGCAGCTTCAGGTGCGTATTTCTTGACGCGCTGCTCATTGCAACGCCGTTTAGCGGGGCGCTAGCATCCGCCCAACAAAGGCCGCCGTGGTGGCCGTAGGGGTCCCGGCGGAGGGCGGCACGCCGGCGATTGGCTGACAGTCCGCCGACGGTGTCCGGATGCTGGGGGAAGCATGGCAGCGGTCCCGGAAGTTTCTGCATCGCGTTGCGTGCTCTGGTTTGGCCAGCCGCTGGCGAGCGAGCGCAGCGCGATGGCGGCTGCAGGCTGGTACGTGCGCAGCATCCACCCTGATCCTGCGATGGCGATCGGCTTGCGCGGCCGTGACCGATTGCTTGCCGTGCTGGATCTGCGCCATCTGGATGCCACCGACCTGCATTTGCTTGAGCCGTGGATCGAGCAGCATCTGCATCTACCGTGGCTGGCGGTTCTGCCACCGGGTGCCGGCGTCACACCACCGGCGTGGTTGCCCCTGCTGCAGCGCTGCCTTGCACGGTTCACCCTGCCGTTCGGGCTGCAGGACCTGGTCTGCGCGATACGCCAGCAGTTCGATGCGGATGATCCCTCGATCGATGCGGCCTGTGGCGGGCAAGGGCCGCGTGCGCTGATTGGCGAGAGTCCTGCGCTGCATGCGGTGCGCGCAGTGCTGCACAAGTTCGCCCCGGTGGAACTGCCGGTGCTGGTCACTGGCGAGACCGGTACTGGCAAGGAGTTGGCGGCGCATGCGCTGCACGCGCTGTCGGGTCGCGCGGGCAAGCCGTTCATCGCGGTCAACTGCGGGGCCATTCCGGCCAGCCTGGTGCAGTCGGAGCTGTTCGGCCACGAACGCGGTTCGTTCACCGGCGCCGACAAGCGCCAGATCGGCGTGTTCGAGTCCGCACACGGCGGCACGGTGTTCCTGGATGAAGTCGGCGACCTGCCCGCCGAGGCGCAGACCAGTCTGCTGCGCGTACTGCAGGAGGGCACTTTCGAGCGCGTCGGCAGCAGCCAGTCGTTGCGCGCGGATGTGCGGGTGCTGGCCGCCACCCACGTGGAACTGGAACAGGCGGTGGCACAGGGGCGGTTCCGCAGCGATCTGTACTACCGTCTGAACGTGCTGCGCCTGCTGATGCCACCACTGCGCGAACGCGGTGCTGATGTGCAGCTGCTGGGCGAACACTTCCTGCGCTGCTTCCGGCTGCGCCACAGCGTGCGCGCGCGTGGCTTCTCGCCAATGGCGCTGCAGGCGATGCGGCGTTTCGGTTGGCCCGGCAATGTTCGCGAGCTGCTCAACCGGGTACAACGGGCGGCGATCATGGCCGAAGGCGAGCTGATCAGCGAGCGTGACCTGGAACTGGGGGAGCCGGCACAGGCGCTGCCCAGCGCCATGCTGCACGATGCCCGCGGCCAGGCCGAGCGCGATGTACTGCTGCAGACCCTGCGCCAGACCGGCTACAACGTCTCCGAGTGTGCGCGGCAGATGCAGATCTCGCGCGTGACGGTGTACCGGCTGTGCCGCAAGCACCGGCTGGAGCTGCCGGCGCAGCGTTGAGCCGGGTTGACGCGGCGGGGCGCTCCGCCCACCCTTCGGTCAACGCCCCCGTGTGGCCACGCGAGCCAGATGAACCAGAGCCCCGAACTGCTGCGACGCTTGCTGCGTGCCAAGGACCGGATGGACCGCGCCAGCCACGAGGAGTGGCCGGTCGCGCGCCTGGCCGAGGTCAGTGCGGTGTCGCCGGCGCATTTCGCGCGTTCGTTCAAGCAGGCGTTCGGGCTGCCGCCGCACCGCTACCTGCTCAGCCGTCGCATCGAGCGTGCCGTGGCGCTGCTGCGTGATACCGACCTGGCGGTCACCGAGATCGCGGCGCAGACCGGCTGGGCCAGCCTCGGCACCTTCGGCCGTATCTTCCGAGACATCACCGGCGACAGCCCCGGCAACGTGCGCGAGCGGGAACGGGCAGCGCAGGGGCCACAGCACGAAGTGCCCGAGTGCCATGCGCGTGCCGCCCAGCGGCCCGACCTCAACATCGCAGTTTTGGAGAAGCGCCGCCGCCAGGCCGTTGCTAACGTGGGCCCCACCTGAGGGAGGTCCCATGACGAACACTGTGAACACGGTCGGCCTGTACGTACGCGACCAGGATGAAGCGCTTGCGTTCTACGTCGACACGCTCGGCTTCGAAGTACACACCGACGTACGCAATGGCAGCTATCGCTGGCTGACCGTGCGCTGCCCCGGCCAGGATGGCTTCCAGCTGGGCCTGTTCGTGCCGGGGCCACCGACCCATGATGCGGCCACGGCGCAGGCGCTGCAGCAGCTGGTGGCCAAGGGGGCGATGCCACCGCTGGTGCTGGCCGTGGATGACTGCCAGGCGCGCTACTCGCAATGGTTGGCACAGGGCGTGGAGTTCACCCAGGAGCCGATCGAGCGCTTCGGCGCCATTGATGCCGGATTCCGTGACCCCTCGGGCAACGGCTGGAAGATGATCGAAGCCCGCTCCGATGCGAGGCGCCGTCAATGAGCCGCGGCCGTTGGGCGCGGCCGCTGCACCGCTGGACCTCGATCGTGTTCACCCTGGCGGTGATCGCCAACTTCGTCGCCCGTGGGATGGGGCAGGGCGAGCCTGCGGTGTGGCTCACCTATTCGCCGTTGCCACCCCTGTTCCTGCAGCTGTTCACCGGCCTGTATCTGTTTGCATTGCATTACGCGGGCAAGCGCCGCAGCGCCTCGCTGGGCGCTGCGGGATGATGCCGCGTCAGGCCACGGCGTCGATGGCGTGGGCGGCAAGCAGGGCGGGCAGGTCTTCCATGCGCTGGAAGATGACCTTGGCACCGGCAGCGCGCAGGGCTTCGGGCGTGCTGTGGTGCGGACCGCCCTCACTGAAGCCGAATACGGTGGCTCCGGCTGCCACGCCAGCCGTTGCACCGGTCACGGTATCCTCGATCACCGCGCAGCGCTTCGGGTCCACGCCCAGCGCTGCGGCAGCGGCCAGATAGACATCCGGATGCGGCTTGGTGTGCGGCATGTCCTGGCCACTGAACACATGGGCACCGAAGGCATCAAGGATGCCGACCTTCCCCAGCTGCAGCTTCACCTTGTGCAGGTCGGCGCCGGAGGCACAGGCGATCCGGCCGCCGGTGGCGGCGCCGATCGCGCGCACGGCCTCAGGCGCGCCCTGGATCGCAACCAGGTCGCGCTCCAGCGCCCGGTTGCGCTGCTGACGGAATTCTTCCAGCCATTCCTCGGTGAACGGCTTGCCGGTGCGCTCTTCGATCAACCCCGCCAGATGGGCTACGGACTGGCCAAGGAACACCTCGCCGGCCTGCGCCGGGGTCAGCGGCCAACCACGTTCGGTCAGCATTTCCGAGAGCACGCGGGCCACCAGTGGCTCGGAATCAACGAGTACGCCATCGCAGTCGAACAGCACGGCATCGAAGGGAAAACGGGACATCTACAACTCCTGGGGCATGCGATAGGGGCGGGCGCCTGCCATTTTCCCATAGCCACGCAGGCAGGGCACGCTGCCGGACAGAGCGCTAGACTGTCCACGGTTGCGTACCGATACCGTTGCACAGGAGCGAGCCTTGAACCGGCTGCGATTGTTCTTCAGCGCCTATCCCGTCGTATTTGCAATGGCTGCGAAGCTGTCCGTGCTGAGCCTGTTCCTGCCGGGCTTCATTGAAGGCATGGCCGTGGCGCGCGGGCATGGCATGCAGATCGGGGCCAGTGGCTTCGCCGATGCCCTGGTTTCGTTGGCGTTCCGGCTGTGTTGTTTCGCCGCGGCGGCCGTGCTGGCTTCCACCGTTCTGTTCGGGCGAGGAGGCGCACTGTGGATCCGGCATCCGCTCGCGTCAGGCGTGTCCTTCTACCTGATGTTGATCGTGCTGGATCATCTGTCGGTGTGGATGTACCTGCAGATGGGCCCACCGGACGCACATTCCCTGGTCTGGGTGGTGGCCGCTTCACTGCTGTACACGCTGTTGCTGACAGCGGTCGCACTGCTGCCTGCACTCCTGTTGCAACGCGGTCGCGCAATCCAGGGGCCGCACACCGGCGTGGTCAGCGCCAGTCAGGTGGGCGCCGGCATGCTGCTGCTCGGTGGCGCGTGCCTGCCAGCAATTCTCGTGCAGCTTCGCCTGATGGCACTGGAGTCCGGTTCCCCGACGGTGGGGGATGGCCTTTGGCTGGAGCTGCAGATCGTTCTGCTGCTCACGCTGGTGCTGGCGGCACTGGCTTCAACGGCGGGCGTTGTGACCGGAATTACGCCTTCCGCTGCTCCGGCAATGGGGCGCGTGCTGGCCACAGCAGCGCTGCTGACCGGAACGGCCTCGCTGATCGTGATACTCGTGTCTGGCGTCCTGCTGATGATCGCGCAGGTGCCTGGGCCGTTCGGACTGCTGCTGTTGGCACTGGCGATGCTGGCCGCCAGCGCTGCCCAGTACCGGCTTGCCAGAACGCTGGCGTCGCGACGGCTCGCAACGCCAGCACACTGAGTCGGGCGTCCTGGCGGATCAGCTCAGATCACAGCCCGCCGGCTGCGGCCAGGTCGTGGCCGGCAGCATGGCCTTCAGCGAGGCCGGCGCGTTGATGGCCACATAGCTGGCGCCCAGCAGCTCTTCCAGGTCGGCGATGGTCACCAGGTAGTTGTCCAGGCTGCCCAGGTTCGCTTCGTTCGGGATGATCCAGCTGATCGCCTTGGCGGTGCCGGTGTTCGGGTCGCGGGTGATGATCGTCTTCCAGAAGAACTCCGGCGTGGGAATGCCGTGGCTGGCCAGGAAGTAGTCATTGGAGGCATCGCCATAGACCACGCCGCCATAGACCACGCCGCCATAGACATCCACCGGCGCGATGTCGCGGTAGCACTCGGCCACGTTCTCGGCCTTCACCCAGATACCCTGGTTGAAGCTGGATACCTGCGGAACGATGTTGGTCATGTAGTTGGCGCGACGGATGTAGGTCGCGTTGTAGTCCATGTGGTTGGAGGTGACCAGATGACCGCGGTCATAGCCGGATTTGATGCTGGCATACGAGGCCGTGCTGGTCTGGCCCAGGCAGCCGGCGGGCAGGTCCGGGTCCTTGTAGAAACTGGAGGGGCGCGCTTCCGAGCCGGTGTCTGCGGTGAGCGTGTATTCGTAGCGGGTGGCGCTGTGGATGCTGCAGTCGTAGGTGAGCACGAAGCCGCCCTTGTTGAGGGTGACGACCTGGGCCTGGGCTGCGCCGGCGACGGCGCTGAGGACGAACGCGAAGAAGAAGCTTGCGAGGCGCATTGCGGTTCTCCAGCAGAAGTTCAGGGCGCAGCCGTCCGCCACGACCGGGCCGGGGCGAAGTCATGGGAGGACGTTGCGGAGACGGGTGCTGCGGATTGCGGTGGGACGTGACCGCGATGACAGGGCCGCGGAGGCCGTGCGGTGTCGTAAGCGTCACAAGCTGTCGTCTTTCGGTCAACGACGAAAAGACCAAGCTGTGACAGCGCGCAAGCACTGGAGATGTGTCAGATGGAGCAGGGCGTGGCTGAAACGCAGGCGTGCTAGAGCATCGCGATGCCTGCAGGTGTTGTCAGGGGTTCGCCTTCAACACGTAGTCGCCATTGCGTGTTCCCGGCACCAGCGACCACTCCGGTTTCAGGTTCAGCGACCATCCCGGCCCCTGCAGCGGCGGCTCAGTACTTGCGGGCGCCTGCACGAACACCGCCTTCCAGTCGCTCTGCATCAACGCACCGTCGGTGACATCCAGGCTGCCCCAGACGTCGGTCAGTCGCATCGTTGGATACACCGTGCCACTGCCAGGCAACGGCTGCATCGTGTTGGGGTTGAACTGGATGCGCATGCTGCGCAGGTCCAGGCGCACCACCGGGCCTGTCACGAAGCGCGCACGATTGTGTTCCAGCTGCGCCAGGCGCTGCTGTTCGCGCAGCGTTTCAGCTTCGCGCAGTACTGGCCCGTCGTATCGCGCGGCAGCTGCCTGCAGTGCGGTCACGTCCGTTTGTGGAGGGGCACCGGTCGCTTCGGCCAGACGCGTGCCGAGATCCTGGGCGTGGTGGGCGAGATCGCTGCGCCAACCGGGGGCCGCCTGGTCCAGCAGCAGGCCATAGGCCGGGCCGGTGGCGTAGGCGAAAGAGCGGACGAAGCTGCGATCAGCAACGTGCGCCCGGAGGTCATGCAGCACCGCCTGGACGCGTGTCGCGGGCGACGGGTTGCCGACGACCACGCCGGTGTATTCAGCCAGGCCCTCGTTCAATTCCAGCGCCGCTTCCTCCTGCGCGGCCGCAGGGAACTGGCGGTGGCGTTCGGCGCGGAATGCAAGCGCATCCATCATCGCAGTGTGCTGCGCCACTGCATCGGTGGCCGCAAGCGCATCCGCCAGTGCGCGCCATTCCAGCTGCAGCCAGTAGCGCCCCTCAAGCGTGTCGAGGTGTTCGTTTCCGCCCTCGGTCGGCGCGATGATGGGCAACGCCGGTTGCAGGCGATGGAACATTTCGTGAGCCAGCAGGGTACTGCGCCGGGACGCGTCCTGCGGCAATGGCCAGAGCAGCTGCGTCCAGCGTGTGCCGGACCAGTCCACGGCGGTATTGGCGACGATCGCATCGGCCGGAAGCTGGCCTGCGAACACGTTGCCGCGTGCCTTCAGCGCACCCTGTGCGTCTGCGTGCGAGGCGATGACCTGCCGGCTCCCTGGATCAACCAGCATCATCGGCCCGCACAGGGATTGGCCCCACAACTGTCCGCCATCGGCCTGGCACAGTGCACGCGCTTCCCTGAAGATTCGACTCGCGTCCGCATCGGCGATCGGTGATTCGACGGACCATGCCGGTCCTGCCGCACAGGCAGCGCAGGCGATCAGTACGAAGCGGAGAGTGTCCATGGCATCCGTGCATTGATGGGCACAGACAGTCATAGCACTGGATGCTGCTGCCCTTCAATGATGGACAACGAACGCGGTGCCGCTTCGGCTGCCCAGGCCATGGCTACGCCCTGCAGGAAGGCATCCATACTTTCGCGTACTGATCCCTGCCTTGCAGTTGTCACGAAAAACTGTGCGCCACGTCAAATTTTGAGGTAGTGTCGATTCTGCTGCCGGGGCGCAGCGGGGTGCAAGGCGTCGGGGACTACGCGCCGCACCCGCAATTGAAGCACCAGACATCACAGCGCCGGCGCTGACGCCGGCGTGCATCTCGGGCTTTCAATGAAAAGGGGTATTCGATGCGCAATGCATGGATCAAACGAAGCAAATGGGTTGCACTGACCCTGGTGGCGGGGGCCGCATTGGCTGCCGCAGCCGTGGGCATACGCAGTACCGGCGCCCAGTCGAAGACGGGCAATCCCTCCGTGGATGCACGCGCCGGCAATCCGGCCGGGCCTGCAGCGACCGGTCCGGGAAGCGGCTTCGCCGAACTTTCCAACCGTTACATCGTGGTCTATCGCGAGGAGCCGCTGGCCACCTACAAGGGGGATATCCAGGGCCTCGCGGCACCGGAACGCATGCGTCCGTCCGCCAGCGCCGCGCGCGCGGCCGCGGCCACGGGCAATGCGCCAACACCACGCATTGCGGTGCGGGGGGGCACGTTCACAGGACTATGTGCGCTTCCTCGCGGATCGCCAGGTACAGCACGAGGCCCGCATCAATGCCGCGCTGGGCCGCAGCGTGAAGGTCGAGCGGCGCATGCAGCATGCGATCAACGCATCGGTGCTGCAGATGAATCCGCAGGAAGCGGAGCGCGTACGCGCACTTCCCGATGTGGAGCTGGTCGAGGAATACCGGGAGTACGAGCAGGATACCGATGTCGGACCTGGGCTGATCGGCGCACCCGCGCTGTGGAACGGCACCCCCACGCCGTTCCGTGGCGAAGGTGTGGTGATCGGCGTCATCGATTCGGGCATCAACTTCGGCAGCCCGGCCTTCACCGCCCGTGCGGAGGATGGCTACGAGCACATCAATCCGTTGGGTGCGGGCAACTATCTTGGCACCTGCGCACCGGGTGGCATCGACGAAGGCCGCTGCAACAACAAGCTGATCGGCGGCTACGATTTTGTCTGCGGTGCGCCGGGCAACCAGTGTGGCGTTGCGGATGTACGCGAAGAGCCCGGCTTTGGTGACACCAACGGCCACGGCAGCCATACCGCTTCCACTGCAGCGGGCAACCCGCACACCGCGTCCTACCGGGGCAACCAGATCCACATTTCCGGCGTTGCGCCGCGCGCCAACATCATCGCCTACGACGCCTGCTACACCGAAGTGTCCACCGGGCGCGGCTTCTGCCCGAACACCTCGACGCTGGCAGCGGTCAACCAGGCCCTCGCCGATGGCGTTGTCGACGTCATCAACTACTCCATTGCCGGCGGTACCGCGCCGTGGGGAGAAGCTGTCTCGCTGGCCTTCCTCAATGCGTCCGATGCCGGCATCTACGTGGCGACATCCGCCGGCAACTCCGGCCCGGGCCCGAACACGATGGGTCATCTGGAGCCCTGGACCGGCAGCACCGCGGCGGCCACGCATGGCCGCGGCGACATCGTGTTGTTCGCTGCGGTCAGCGGCCCCGGCAGCGTGCCGCCGGCGCTCACCGCCATCCTGCTGACCGAAGGTTCGGGCGGCGTGCCGTTCGCAACGCCGATTCCGGCGACCACGCCGTTGCGCGTCAGTGCAGGCATCGACAGCGCCAACGACGGGTGCGCGCCGTTCGCGGCCAACACCTTCCAGGGCGCCATTGCGGTGATCCGTCGTGGCTCGTGCAACTTCAGCGACAAGGTCAACAACGCCGCCGCTGCGGGTGCGATCGCCGTGCTGATCGGCAACAACCAGCCGGCCCCCATCCTGCCCAACGTGGCGGGGGCCACCATTCCCGCCTTCGCCATCGATCAGTCGGACGCCAATGCACTGCGGACCTTCGCCGCCAGCGCTGGCAACAACGCAACCGCCGGCATCGCCTATCCGGCCAGCAAGATCAGCAACACGCCCGACGTGCTGGGTGACTTCAGTTCGCGTGGCCCGGCCGGGATCTTCGATCTGGTCAAGCCTGACGTCACCGCCCCAGGCGTGCGCGTGTTGGCGGTAATCGCGGGCAACGAGGTGACCGGCTCGGAGAACGCCGTTGGCCTGATGGACGGCACCTCGATGGCATCGCCGCATCACGCGGGCGCCGCCGCACTGTTGCGCCAGGCGCGTCCGGACTGGACGGTGCAGGAGACACGCTCGGCATTGATGATGACCGCGCGCCAGGAAGTGCTGAAAGAAGACGGCGTCACTCCGGCCGACCCATTCGCGATGGGCGCGGGCCGCATCCAGGTGGACCAGGCGCTGCGTGCAGGCCTGGTGCTGAACGAGACCAAGACCAACTTCCTGGGCGCCAATCCGGCCAATGGCGGTGAAGTGTCGTCGCTCAACATCGCCAGCCTGGGCAAGCGCAGTTGCCCCGACAGCTGCAGCTTCACCCGCGTGTTCCGCAACGTGCTGCCGACCCGGCAGACCTGGACGGCGAAGGTGCAGGGCCTGACTGCGGTTGTCTCGCCATCGGTGTTCACCCTGGCGCCGGGCGAGAGCAAGTCGGTGCGGATCATCGTCACCACCGGTTCGGTACCGAACGATGGCAGTTGGCGCTTTGCCAGGCTGACCCTGGCGCCGCAGGGGGGTGATACCAGCCAGCCACTGCTGCGCCTGCCGATCGCTGTGTCGGTGCCGCCGCCGCAGATTGCCGCCACGCCGCCGTCGAACACGCTGACCCTGCCGACCGGTGGCAGCGGAGCGGTGAACCTGCAGATCGCCAATACCGGTGGCTCACCGCTGGAGTGGCAGATCGACAATTCCGGAGTAGGTACCCGCACGCTGGTCGCACAGGCGGCAAACAACGCCAACGGGCGTCGCTCGACACGCTTCACCGATGCCGTGTCTGTGGGCGCACGTGCACAGCTCGCTGCAGATGACTTCACCCTGGGCGAGGCCACCGGCATCACCCGTATCGTCGCTGACGGCTTCGTCAACGGTGGCACGCTGGCGACATCGACCAACATCAACTGGTCGATCTTCCGTGATGTCGGCGGCAATCCGGAGGGCAATCCGGAATCGAGCCCGCAGGTGGCACTGTGGACCTATACCTCCACCGTCAGCGGCCCAGGCGTAAGAACGTCAGCCACGCTGGCCACCATCAACCTGGACATGGCCGCGGCGGGCCAGAACGTCAACCTGCCCGCAGGCCGCTACTGGCTGGTGGTCTCGGTGCGTGCGCCTCTGGCCACCAGCTGGTTCTGGTTCAACGCCACCAGCGGCGACAGCGTGTACCGCAGCGCGATCATCAACCCGGATGGCAGTGGTGCCTGGTCCGCCACCACCGGCGCCCCAGGGTTGGCCTATGGGTTGGGCGGAAGCAACGCCTGCGGTGCCGGCTGGATCGGCACACCGACCCGCGCCCTGGGCCGCATCTCCGCAGGCGGCAGCCAGAGCACGCAGGTGCAGATCAATGCCGGGGGCCTCGCGCCGGGCAGCTATTCGGGCTTCGTCTGTGTCGGCAGCAACGACCCGAGCACGCCGAAGACGGCTGTCCGTGTCGCCTTGACCGTAACGCCGTAAGGCGCCCGCAGCATCCAGGCCGCCCTGTGCAGGGGCGGCCTGTTTCCCAACGTTCCCGGCGCCTGCCGGGAACCCTTCCTGATGGACCTTGGGGGTACCGTGAAGACGATGCACAAGCACATCCTTGCCGTGGCACTGGCCATGGCAACCGCACCGGCGTGGGCCGGTGATACCTGCCAGCTGGACGATGGCTTCGGCGGCGTGTCCAACGGCGGCGCCAGCGCCGGTGGTGCCGCCTCGCTGGCCTGTGGCAATGGCGCCGATGCCAGCGGCGATCTGTCGGCGGCCGTCGGCACCGGCGCCAGTGCCAGCGGCACCGGCAGCACGGCGATCGGTGCAGCCAGCAGCGCCTCTGGCGACCAGAGCGCCGCCGTGGGCGTGGGCGCCTCGGCATCCGGCGCCAACAGCGCGGCGATCGGCGACAGCGCCACTGCCAGTGGTGACTTCAGCACTGCGAGCGGCTCCGGCAGCTCCGCGACGGGCTCGTTCTCCACCGCCTCCGGTGCTGGCAGCAACGCCACGGGCGAAAACAGCACCGCGCTGGGCAGCCTGTCCGAAGCCAGTGGCAACAACAGCAGCGCCGTGGGCAATGGTGCCATCGCTTCTGCGAACGACAGCGTCGCACTGGGCAATGGCTCCGTCGCCGACCGGGCCAATTCGGTATCGGTGGGCAGCGCCGGCAACGAACGCCAGTTGACCAACGTGGCCGCCGCCACGCAGGGCACCGATGCGGTGAACCTCAATCAGATGAACACCGCCAATGCCAACACGCTGTCCTCGGCCAACAGCTATGCCGATGCGCGGGCCACCGCGACCATCAACTCCGTCAACGCCTACACCGACGCGAGCAGCGCCGCGGCAGTGACGACCTCGAAGGCCTACACCGATGCCAGCAGCGCAACCACGCTCTCTTCGGCCAACTCCTATACCGATACCAAGTCCGCGCAGGCGGTGACGACGGCCAATGCCTACACCGACCAGCGCCTGGCGCAGTTCGCGCTGGACAACAACGGGTTGAAGCAGGAGATGGAGCGCCGCCTGCGCCACCAGGACCAGCGGATCGATCGCATGGGGGCGATGAGTTCGGCGATGTTGAACATGGCCATCAACGCTGCCGGCTCACAGAGCCCGCGTGGTCGTATTGCCGTGGGTGCCGGCTTCCAGGGGGGCGAGCAGGCGCTGTCGATCGGCTACGGCAGGCGCATCGGCGAACGCGCCTCCTTCTCACTGGGTGGCGCCTTCAGCAATGGCGAGAAGTCTGCAGGCATGGGTTTCGGCGTGGACCTGTGACGCGATGATGGGGCAGGGGGCGGCCTCCGCCCCCTGTTCAGCCAACAACCGCTGCGAACGTGCAGCAAACGTCATGCTGCGTCGCAAGGTGCCACCCACCATTCGCACTGGTACGGTCCAACCCGTTGCACCACCACCGACGGGGAGAGACGACGATGCGCAAGGTATTGCTGCTGTTGATCCTGCTGACCGGCCTGGCGCCGACCGCCTGGGCCGCCACGGTCAAGACCACCCACCGCACCATTCCCAGCTGGGATGGAACGCCTCTCGGGGCCTTCGTCATCGAACCGCAGGACGCGGGCAGCGGGCGCTATCCGCTGCTGGTGATGCCCAGCAGCTGGGCGGTGCCCAGCGTGGAGTACGTGGGGGTGGCGCAGTCGCTGGCGCGGCGCGGCTATGTGGTGATCAGCTACAGCTCGCGTGGCTTCTGGGAATCCGGCGGCAGCATCGACATCGCCGGCCCAGCCACGGTCGAAGATGTCAGCGCCCTGATCGATTGGGCGCTGGACAACACCCGCGCCGACCCGGCCCGGATCGGCGTTTCGGGCATCTCCTACGGTGCGGGCACCAGCCTGCTGGCGGCGGCACGCGATCCGCGCATCAAGGCCGTGGCAGCGCTCAGTGGCTGGGCTGATCTGCAGGCGTCGCTCTACAGCAACGACACCCCCAGCGCACAGGGCATCGCCCTGCTGGTGGCGGCCGGACTGGTGACCGGACGCGCCGGCTCGGAGCTGGCCACGATCAACCGCAATGTGCTGGTCGGCAACTACCAGGGCGCCGTGGAGTCGCTGCTGCCGGTGGCGGCGCAACGCAGTCCTGCGGCCAGCATCGACGAGATCAACGCCAACCAGCCGGCGGTGTTCCTGGCCAACGCCTTCAACGACAGCCTGTTCCCGCCGGGCCAGCTGGTTGACTTCTTCAACCGGCTGAAGGGCCCGAAGCAGCTGCAGCTGCGCCATGGCGACCACGCGCTCAACGAAGCGTTCGGTGCACTGGGCATCCCCAATGAAGTCTATGACCAGGTGGGCGACTGGTTCGATCACTATCTGAAGGCGGTGGCCAACGGCATCGACCGCCAGCCGGCGGTGCAGCTGAAGTCACAGAAGGGCAGCTGGAGCCGCTATCCGGATTGGCAGGCGACCAGCAAGAGCGCCATCAGCTACGGACTGACCGCACCCTCTGGCCTGCTGCTGCCGACCGGTGGCCTGGTCGAGAGTGGCAGCAATACTGGCTGGAACTACCGCATCGGCAGCGGGCTGCTGACCGCAGCCAATTCCGGCGTGGCGATGGCCTCCGGCGCGCTGCAGATGATCAATCTGCCGCCGGGTGCCTACGTGCCGTTTGTTGGCCGCAGTGCTGCCGGCGTCTGGCAGGGGCCGATCCAGTGGAGCGCCAAACGGCTGGACGGTACGCCGGAAGTGCGCCTGACGGTCACGCCCAGCCGTGCCAATACCACGCTGTATGCCTACCTGTACGCCGAGGATGTGCTGGGCAACGGCCAGCTGATCAGCCACAAGCCGTACACGCTGCGCGGTGCCGCGCCGGGCCAGCCGAAGACGCTCGACCTGCGGCTGGAAGCGAGCAGCTGGAACCTACCGGCCGGCAGCCGCCTGACCCTGGTGGTTGATACCGTGGACCTGCGCTATGCAGGCATCAGCCAGCTGGGTGGGGCGGTGACCTTCAGTTCGCCGGCCAGTGCGCCGTCGGTATTGAAGGTGCCGCTGCATTGATGTGGTGCCGTGCCCGTTGCGGCGGGCACGGTACGCCAGTGCGGAAAGCTGCGAGACTGCAGGTCGATCCGGTAGAGGGATGAATCCATGGCCATTGCATGGCTGCTGCTGGGTGCAGTGCTGGCTGCACCTGCCACGCAGGACGCGCCGATCGACTGGCCGAGTACGCTGCAGAAGGATCTGGAGGCTGCCGATGCGGCGATGCGCGGCAGCCATCCAGGGGCCGTTGATCGGCAGAACCCCGGATTCGGCGCCCAGCTGGACGCTGCTCTGGCACTGGCACGCTCCCGCGCTGGAAAGGCGGAGAGTTTCGCGGGTTACTGGTGGGCCATGAAGGGCTATGCGGCCTCCTTCAACGATGGCCACGTCAGTCTCAACACGCTTGCCGCTGCCCCCGGGCTGCCGACGCGCTGGCCCGGCTTCCTGACCGGCTTCGATGGCGACATGCAGGTGGTCATGACCGTGGACGGTGGCCCCGCTCATCCGCCACTGGGGGCGCGATTGCTGTCGTGTGATGGCATCGATGCACAGACGCTGGCTGCTCGCCGGATCGGAGACTTCAGCGGGCGCTGGAACCTGCAGGCCAGCCGCCTCGATGGCGGTGGCGAGGTGTTGCTGGAGCAGGGCAATCCTTACGTGCCAGTACTGCACACCTGCGTTTTCCAGGTGGATGGTCGCGAGAAATCCTATGCACTGCGCTGGCAACCGCTGGAGGCGGCGCAGCGCAAGGAGCGGTTGGCTGACACCCGGCGCAGCGTCCGTCCGGCCAACGGCTGGCGCGCGATGCCCGATGGCGGTTACTGGATCACCACCAGCAGCTTCAATGCCGACCCGACCGAGCAGAACTTCAGGGAACTGACCGCGCTGCTTGAGCAGCTTGCTCCGAAAGCCGAAGCGCTGCAGCAGGCACCATGGGTTGTGCTGGACGTGCGAGGCAACAGTGGCGGTGCGTCGCAATGGAGCATCGAACTGGCGCGATTGATCTGGGGCCGTGCCGCGGTGGACGCGCTGCCCGACCACAGTTGGGTGGAGTGGCGGACTTCCCAGGCCAACATCGCCCAGCTTCGCGGCTTCCTGCAGAAGCTGGAACAGGCGCCCGACGCATCACCGGCGCTGCGTCGCATGCTGGAATCCGTGACGGCGGGAATGGCCCAGGCAAGGGGCCGGGGCGAGGCATTGTGGCGCGAGCCACACGCGGCCAACGCAGGTGCAGCACCCGCCGCAGGCCCGGTCGCACCTGTGCGCAAGGGCAGGGTCGTGGTCGTGGCGGATGCTGCCTGTGGCTCGGCCTGCCTGGATGCGCTGGACCTGTGGAAACGGCTCGGCGCGGTGCAGGTCGGCGTCGAGACTTCGGCCGACAGTCTTTACATGGACGTGCGGCCGGAACGGCTGCCGAGCGGGCTGGCCAGGATCTCGGTGCCGATGAAGGTCTTCAGGGGGCGAGTGCGGGGTTCGAATGAACCGCATGTGCCGGATCATCGCTACGAGGGCGACATGCGCGATACGCGGGCCCTGGAAGCGTGGCTGTTGACCTTGTGAGTGCGCGCAGGGCGCCGTACAGGGATGAATTCCGAAGGAGAGGATCGCATCATGGCTAACCCGCCCCCCAATCCCGCCAGGCCGCCATTGCAGCTCGGAGCCTTCCGTCGCTGGATGCTGACAGTCGCTGCATTGCTCGGCGTGGCGCTGCTGATGTACCTGATCGGCGCACTTGTACCGCTGGCCAGGCCGAGCGGCATGTACGCCGGGATGGGGGTGATGATGATGCTGCCGATCCTGTTGCTGTGCGCGGCATTGGCAGCAGTGCTGGGTGCCACGCTGGTTGCGGCGGTTGCATGGTGGGTGGGTGTAAGACGGATCGGCCTTGGGCTGGTGCTGTTGCTTGCCGCAGGTGTCAGCGCGGTCAGCTTCTTCGCGGGCTGCGATTCGGCGTGGTTCGATCCCTCGGCGATGTCGCGCCAGGAGCTGGCCGCCATGAACGCGAAGCTGGAAGCGATGAGCGCACACCGGGCGCGCCTGCAACCGGCCATCGCGCAGGGCGATCTCCCCGCTCTGCAGGCGGCACTGGACGCCAACGACCCGACGCTGGCACCGGCCCAGCTGCTCTGCCTGGTGCGGACCGACGTGATCGAGGGGCATGGCCACGAGGGCCTGCCGCCGGTATCCGAAGAGCGATACCGGTTCCTGCAGGGCGTCGCAGAGGCCGCCTGGAACAAGGCGACCCGTGAGGACGGGCGGCGTGCGATCGGCCTGCTGGCCATTGATTCGGCGCTGCGCCATGGCACTGCCCGGGATGTGGAGCGGTGGCTTGAGCGGGGTGTCGACCCGAGGGACGTCGACTGGGCAAGGGATGTGTCCGCACAGACCGAACCTGCCGGCCTGTGCAGCACGTACGAACGTTGGCCGCTGAGCACCGTGGATCACAGCGAACTCGATCCAGACCGCAAGCGTGACCTGCTTTTCAGATTCGGCGTCAAGGCGCTTCCCGCGTGGTAGCGCCGGACCGGCAGCCATTGATGCAGGCAGTGCGGATGCAGGTGGTGCAGTCCATGCAATCAGCACCCTGGCCATCGGCGCGCTGGATCATGCGCGGAGCCTGATGGATATGAGCAATGGGCATGACTGCGCCGATGCCAGGCCTGCCCGCAATGCCCACACTGCCCCCGGGCCATCGACGGCCCATTGGGAAAGCTGCATACACACAAGGAGCAGGGTATGAAGTTCTCGCTGTTGGGCGTGGTGTTGCCATTGGTGATCGCGTTGGGCGGAGTCTCCGCCGCAAGTGTCAGTGCGGGACCGATTGCGGGCACGACGTCCGCCACTGTGGTTGCGAAGGCCAGGTATGCTTCGGATTCGCTGGAAGCCGGCTACATTGTCGATTGGATCAAGCGGAACTCACCCGCCTATGCGCCCGCATTGCAGACGGGCGAACTGACCATCTCGCACACCTATCAGCCTGCAGGCAACCTCAAGCCCGCGGGCGCGGCGGGGCCGCCGGTCCCATTGCCTGCACGCGGAGTGGAGGGCGAGGTCATCTCGATCTCCAATACCTTGCCGAGCGGTGCCTCCGAGTCGTGGACATACCGGGGGTCGAGCGGGGCGTGGAAGCTGATCAAGTACAGCTTTGACGCATGCCAGGGCCCCGCCAGCATCAGTGCGAAGGGGGCCAACACAGAGATTGCTGCGAAGGGGCCCTGCATCGACTGAGCGTGACCTGTCCTGGTCAGGGCACGATCCGAGTCTGCTGCAGAACAGTGGCGCCCCAGGAGATCATCGACCCGGGGCGCCACTCCGCGCCTTGCCGGACGAACAGTGACGTCGGCGAACAGGCGAGCGTCACGCGCGGCCCAAGCCAGCCGCCGGATCATGCAGCCCACGCAGCTTTTTCTTGTTGATCTTGCCCACGCTGGTCCGTTCGATCGAATCCACGAAACTGACCTGCTCTGGAATCGCATAGCGTGAGATATCCCCGGCGCGGCTGCGGGCTGCGATCAGCTCGATGATCTCCGCCTCGCTTACTTCAGTGCCGGGCATCCTGACCACCAGCGGCAGCGGCCGCTCGCCCCATTTCGTGTCGGTGATGCCGATCACTGCGACTTCGCTGACCGCCGGGTGCAGGGCGATGATGTCCTCCAGAGCGAGCGAGGAAATCCACTCGCCTCCGGTCTTGATTACATCCTTGATGCGGTCGGTCACCCTCAGGTAGCCGCCTTCGTCGATGTTGCCGATATCCCCGGTATGCAGGTAGCCGCCCGCCCACAACGCCCTGGACGCGTCCGGGTCGTGCAGGTAGCCCTGGGTGAGCCAGGGCGCGCGCACCACCACCTCGCCGGTGGCGATGCCATCGTGGGGAACGTCATTCATGTCCGGATCGACGATGCGCAGCTGCACCAGCGGCACCGGAATGCCGGCCTTGGTACGCAGCGAAAGCACCTCATCCGCATCCGTCACGGCGTCCGCATCGATCTGGGCAAGCGTGAGCAGCGGACAGGTCTCGGACATGCCATAGCCACCGAAGATGTCGATGCCGCGAGCCAGAGCCCGCTGCGCCAGTGCACGCGGCAGGGCCGCACCGCCGATGATCACCTTCCAGTTGCCGAGATCGGTGTCGGCCGCAAGCGGGTGTTCCAGCAGCATGTGCAGGATGGTCGGCACGCAGTGCGAGAACGTCACCTTCTCGCGGGCGATCAGCGCCAGCAGCTGGGCAGGCACGTAGCGCCCGGGGTAGACCTGCTTGATGCCCAGCAGCGTAGCGACGTAGGGCAGGCCCCAGGCGTGCACATGGAACATGGGGGTGATCGGCATGTAGACATCACCGCGATGCAGGCGTCCCTGGTTGGCCGCACTGCCCAGCGCCGCCATGCCCGTCAGTGAGTGCAGGACCAGTTGCCGATGGCTGAAGTAAACCCCCTTGGGCAGGCCGGTGGTGCCGGTGGTGTAGAACACCGTGGCCCGGGTGTTCTCGTCGAAGTCCGGGAAATCGGTGACCGCAGAGGCTGCGCGCAGGCCAGCCTCGTACTCGGTCACGAAACCCTCTGGCAGTGGACCGCCGGCATCATCCAACAGAACGCGTGCGCGGAGGTCCGGCAGCTGTTCGTCGATGGCCTGCAGTATCGGCAGGAATTCGCGATTGGCGAAGACGACCCGTGCGCCGCTGTGGTTGAGCGTGTAGGCAATCTGTTCGGGTGCCAGGCGGATGTTCACCATCATCAGCACCGCACCGATCATTGGAACGGCGAAGTAGGCCTCCAGATAGCGGTGGCTGTCCCAGTCCATCACCGCCACGGTGTCACCCTGCTTGACCCCGAGCGAGGTCAACAGCCCTGCCAGCTGGCCGATGCGCGCCTGCAGCGTCCGGTAGTCGAAGCGGACCGAGTCGCCGTAGACAATTTCCTGGTCCGGGCTTACTGCCAGCGGTGTGTGCAGCAGCTGCTTGATCAGCAGCGGGCAGGTGGAGGCGTCGGGAGCAGGGGAGAATGACATGGTGAGTCCTCGTGGGCGACGCATCGGATGACGCCCTTCATGCCACCACACTATCGGCACGCCCGCGTGACGCCAGCGTACCTAGGTACGCCTTCCCAAAGGCGGACGATTTGCTACTCTCGCCTGGACATGCCAACCCTGCTCATTGCCGACGATCACCCCTTGTTCCGCGCCGCACTGCATCGCGCGGCCGAAGAGGCGGTTGCCGATCTGCAGATCAGCGAGGCCGACGCGCTGGACAGCGTGCTTGAGGTGCTTGAACGCCAACAGATCGACCTGATGCTGCTCGACCTGCATATGCCGGGCAATCATGGCCTGGCTGGGCTGGCCACCATCCGCGCACTGCAGCCAGGGCTGGCCATCATCATCGTCTCGGCCAATGAAGAGCCGCAGGTGATCCGCCGCGCCATCGACCTGGGTGCTGCTGGCTATCTGCCCAAGAGTTCGGGCCTGAACGAGCTGCAGGCTGCACTGCAGTCCGTGCTGGATGGCGAGCGCTGGATCCCGGCGTTGCTGCGCGAGCCCGTGGCGCGCGTGGTGCCCTTCAGCAAGGATGCCGATCTGGCTGCGCGGCTGGCCAGCCTGTCCGCGCATCAGTACCGGGTGCTGAGCCTGGTGGCCGAGGGGCTGCTCAACAAGCAGATTGCCGATCGGCTCGGGGTGCAGCTGCGAACGGTAAAGGCGCACATGACCCGCATCATGGAACGGCTCGGGGTCCGCAATCGTGCGCAGGCGATCCGGGTGCTGCATGAAATGGGCCTGGCCGACCCCTCCCGCCAGATCGAAGAATCGCGCAGTCCCTGACTCGTCAGGCCGTGTTTGTGGAACGGGCCGTCAGCAGATGGTTGATCGCCCAGCGCAGCGCCAGTGGCTTGAAGGGTTTGTTCAACAGCGAGAGACCGGCGCCACGTACGGCATCGCGGGTCTCGCCGCCGGTATCCGCACTGAGGATCACCGTAGGCCGTGGCCCGTGCGCCGCAACCAGCCGCGTGAACAGTGACACACCGGTGTCGCCGTCATCGAGGTGGTAGTCGAACAGCCACAGCGCCGCATCGCGCGCCGACGAACCGATGCCATCCGCATCACGCACCGCGATGACGTCGCAGCCCCACGACAGCAGCAACTGCTGCATTGCCGCCAGCGCATCCGCATCGTTGTCGACCACCAGCACGCGGATACCCTTGAGCGTGCTGCTGCCGCTGGCAGGCGATTCGATCCGCGGTGCCGCTGGTGCTGCGATCCTCGCCACGGCGATGGAGAACACCGAGCCGCGGTCCACCGTGCTGTGCAGCCGCAACGGGGCATGCAGCAGGTCGGCGATGCGGTGTGCGATGGTCAGGCCAAGCCCCAGGCCCTGGCCGTTGTTGCGATCGACGCGGTGGAATTCCTCGAACACCGCCGCCTGCTGCTCGGCGCTGATGCCGGGGCCGGTATCGTGCACGCCGATGGACAGGGCGTGCCCCTGGCGGCGCACGCCCAGCAGGACGCCGCCATGGCGGGTGTAGCGAAGGGCGTTGGCGAGGAAGTTCTGCAGCACCCGGCGCAGCAGCAGCGGATCGCTGTGGATCCAGGCGCGGGTCCGCAGGTAGCGGAACTGCAGCCCGCGCGCCGCCGCCAGCACCGCGAACTCCTGTGCGAGCGGATCGAGCACGGTCGAAAGCGCGAACGGACGCGGATCGGCGACCAGCCCGCCCGCCTCAAGCCGGGAGATATCCAGCAACCCGGACAGCAGGTCGTCGGTGGAGTCCAGCGCACCACGGATCTGGCGCAGGAAGCTGTCGAGGAACTCCGATTCGATGTGCTGTGACATCGCATCGGTCAACAGCTGTGCCGCATGCAGCGGCTGGATCAGGTCGTGGCCGACCGCCGTCAGGAACCGCGTTTTCGCCACGTTGGCACGCTCGGCGGCGTGCACCGCCTGCTCCAGCCGTGCGGTGCGGTCCTGCACGCGGCGCTCCAGCGTTTCATTGCTGCGCTTGAGCGCTTCCTCGGCGCGGCGGAACGCAGTGACGTCGGTGAAGGTGGCCACGTAGCCACCGCCCGGCATCGGGTTGCCACGGATCTCGACGATGGTGTCGTCAGGAAAGATCCGCTCGGACAGGTGTGGTGTGCCACGCCGCATGTGGGCAACGCGACGCAGCAAGGCCTTGTCGCGGGAGTCACCGGGGCCATCGCCGATCTTCAGTTCGGCCAGCGCCCACGCCGTCAGGTTGAGCACCGGCTGCCCGACCTGCAGCAGCTCGGGCGGGAACTTGAACAATGCCGCGTACTGGCTGTTCCAGGCCACCAGCTGCAACTGTGCGTCGACTACGCTGATGCCCTGGCTCATGTTCTCCAGCGCCGCCTCCAGCAGGCGCTGGTTGAAGCGCAGTACCTGGGTTGCTTCGCCGACTGCACGGGTCACCGCATCCAGTGGCGCAGTGCCGCCATCGCGAGCAGCCTCCACCAGCAGGCGTGCCATGCCCGCACCGACCACGGCGGTCAGCTCGCGTTCGACCGCAGTGACCCGGTCGTCATCCAGCATCTGTCCGGCGGGCCCCTCCATCAGCTGGCGCGCACGCTCCTGGCCGAGGAAGCGTCCGGCGGTCCTGCGCAACGAAGCTGCAGCCACCGCGTCGCGCCGCCGGGGCTCCGATGGGCGCACTGCCCGCGATACCAGGACAACCGCCAACAGGTTGATCGCCAGGCTTGCGCCCATGCTGAGGGCGATGTGCCCCGGCTGCACGCGCAGCGAAACGACGGCCAGCCAGTGCAGTTCATCGGCGCCCGCGGCCGGGGGCGTGGCAGGGACCACCATCGGTAGCAGTACCAGCCACAACCAGGCCAGCGACCCCAGCACGATGCCGGCGATGATGGCCGGGGAAGGCGTGCGCGGGCGATACACCGCCAGCAGGACCGCCGGCGCCAGCTGCGAGAGGGCGGTGAAGGACATCAGGCCGAAATCGCTGAGTGCCTCGGTGTCACTCATCGCCCGGCTGTACAGCCACGCCATCAGGAACACGGCGAGGATGCCGGCACGGCGGAAGGCCAGCACGCGTGGACGCAGGTCGGCTGCCGCGGCACCGCCGGCAATGCCGTCCAGCAACCGTGAGCCGAAGCCATGGTTGCCGAGCATGATCGACAGGGTCAGCCCGGACAGGATCATCATGCCGGTGGCCGCGCTCAGGCTGCCCAGGTAGGCCAGCAGCGCCAGCAGGTGGTGGCCACCGGCCTGCGGCAGCGCCAGCACGTACAGGTCAGGTGACACCGATGCGGGCAGCTGCGCGGCACCGGCCAGCGCCATCGGCACCGACGGCAGCCCGATCAGCAGCAGGTAGACCGGGAACATCCAGCGCGCCGTCCTCAGGTCCGAGGTCTGGCGCAGCTCGACCACACCGACATGGAACTGGTGCGGCAGGGTAAACGCGGAGATCGCGCCCAGCGCGACCATGGTGAGATAGTCCGGCATGATGGCCGGCGGCGGCAGCTGTGCCATCTTTTCCAGCAGCGGCGTGCCCGCCTGGCGCACCGACAGCGCCGCATAGAGGCCAATGGCGAGCAGCGCCACCAGCTTCAATACCGACTCCAGCCCCAGCGCGACCACGATGCCACGATTGGGCTCGGTGGCCGATGCCTTGCGTGCACCGAACAGCAGGGTGAACGCGGCCATCGTCAACGCGAACCAGAACGACATGTCCAGCTGCGCGGCAGCAGGCGCGAAACGATCGCCCAGCAGGGCGCCCAGGCCCTGGCTGACAGCCTTCAATTGCAGGGCGATGTAGGGAATGATGCCGAACAGTGCCACCAGCGTGATGGTGAAGCCGAGGCCGCGATCGGCACGCAGTCGTGCGACGACCAGGTCGGCGATGGTGGCACTGTTGTGCTGCTTGGCCAGCCGCCCCAGGCGGAGCAGGAACGGCAGGCCGAAGGCAAAGATCAACGCCATGCCGGCCAGGGTGGGTGGAATCGGGAAGCCCCATTGCAGGCCCTGCGAGGCCGCGCCGTAGTAGGTCCACGCGGTGCAGTGCACCGCAAGCGACAGCGCATAGATGAGCGGCCATGCCTTCGACAGCCGATGCCCCCGGCGTTCGCCCCACAGCGCGACGCCAAACAGCAGTGCGGTCCATGCAATGCAGGCGAAGAGGACGATGGAAGGCGTCAACATCGCTCCAGTGTAGGGAGAGAACCGGGCAGGGTGGTGCTAGGGGGCGACCACGATCAATGACAGCTGCTCAGCGACCAGTGCCAGCGCGCCATCGGCAACTCGCTCGATGGCCTTGCGCTGGGTCAGCAGCCACTGGCCCGGCTGGCGCGCGTCCAGTGACACCAGCTGCGAGCGTACCCGCACCCCGGACCCGCTCGGCACCGGTGCCAGGAAGCGGACCTTGTTCAAGCCGTAGTTGAGCACGTGGTCGATGCAGGGGAAGCCAGCGAGGGCGGCCACATCGTCCTGCACGGTGAGCGAGAGCAGCAGGAAGCCGTGCGCGATGGTCTGCCCGCCCGGCAGCTGCGCCTGCGCGCGGCCAGGATCGACGTGGATCCAGTTGTGGTCGCCGGTGGCGTCGGCAAAGGCATCGATGCGCGCCTGGTCCACGCGGGTCACGCCACTCACCCGCTCGCTGGCCGCCCACTGCTGCAACGCCTCCAGGGCAGGAGGCAGGGCGATGCCAGCGTCGTCCATGCTCACGCCACACGCTCCAGCAAGGTCAGGATCGCCTGGCGCGCCTCCGGCTCGGACAGCATCGGCGCATGGCCGACGTCCGGCACTTCCACCAGGCGTGCGCTGTCCGAGGTGGCCGCCATCTGCCGCGCGACATCGGCCGGCAGGATGTCGGACAGCGCACCGCGCACCACCAGTACCGGCACCCGTGCGGTCAGCCCGCGTACCGCACGCCACAGCACCGGGCGCAGCAACCACAGCAGCCACGGCCGCGTCGTTCGGATCACCGCCGGGTCGTAATCCAGCTCCAGCAGTCCATCGCTGCGTGGGCGGAAGGTACGCACCGCCATTGCTCGCCAGTCATCGCTGCTGAAACGCGGGAACGCGGCCTTGCCGATCGACGCCACATAGGCCGTGGCCTGTTCCAGATCCATCGGTGGCACCGGCTTGCCGGCGTACTTGCCGATCCGTGCCAGCGCCTCGCGTGGCACCTTGGGGCCAGCATCGTTGAGCACCGCCCCGGCAATCCGCTCGGGCGCACGCGAGGCGAGGGTAATGGTCACCAGCACGCCCAGCGAGGTGCCGACGAACACGGCCTTGTCGATGTTCTGCGAGCGCAGCAGCGCGACCATGTCGTCCGCATAGGTGCGCGGGTTGTAGCTGGTGGGGTCATGTGCGCGCTCCGAACCGGCGCGACCGCGCAGATCGACCGCGATCACGCGCCAGCCCTCGGCGGTGAGAGTCTCGGCCAGTGCATCGAAATCGGCACCATTGCGGGTCAGGCCGGGAATGCAGACCACGGTGCCGCGGGGCACCTGCCCGGCGTCCGCTGCATGGTCACGCGCGTGCAGGCGCAGGCCATCGTCACTGTTCCAGTACAGATCTACGTAAGACTGCATCATGCAGGGGCTTCCTGGAAATCGAATCGGATGCGCTAGAAATCGTAACGGACGCTGAGGCTATATTGGCGCGGCGGGCCATAGAAACCAATCAGCGTGCCGACTGCGGGAATGTTGTAGCCAGTGGTGCGGTATTCCTTGTCCGTCAGGTTGGTGCCCTGCAGCGAGAAGGTCCACGCATCATCCAGCCGCCAGATCACACCGGCATTGACCAGTCCGTAGCCGTTCTGCCTGATCACCGGGCTCAGGTCGGTGGTCGGCCAGACTTCGCTCTGGTAGCTGTAGCTCACCCGTGCCGACAGGTTGCTGCCATTGGCCAGCTCGGTACGGTACTCCACGTTGAACGCCCCGGAGAATTCCGGCGCATTGGTGAACTTCATCTGCTTGGCCACATTGACGCCACGATCCATGTACTCGTCGTACTTGGTGTCCAGCCAGGCCAGGTTGCCGGAGATCAGCCAGTGCTGGCTGGGCAGGTACTGGTATTCGACTTCCAGGCCCTTGACCGTACCCGCGCCGGCATTGGTGAAATCGCCGAAGAAGGAATCGTCGATGCCATCGCCATTGGTATCCAGGCCGGTGAACACTGACAGCTGGATGTCCTTGTACTTGTTGTAGAAGGCCGACAGATTGAGGAACAGGCGCTGGTCGAGGAAGGCCATCTTGCTGCCGACTTCGTAGCTGTCCACGGTCTCGTCGTCGAACGGCTCGGCCGAGCGCGGCACCGCCACAGCGTTGGCGCGGATGTTGTAGCCGCCTGACTTGAAGCCACGGGTGGCCAGCCCGTAGACCATGATGTCCGGGGTGATCTGGTAGTCCAGCGAGACCTTGGGCGAGACGTTCTTGAAGTTGGTCTTCTTGTCGAAGTCCGCGGTCACCGCCACTGGCCGGCTGAAGCCCGGGTCGGCGTAGAGGCGGTTGAGCACGATCGCGTGCTTGTCCTCGTCGGTGTAACGGGCGCCCACATCCAGCTTGAGTTTGCTGGTCAGGTCGAAGGTCCAGTCCGCGTACAGCGCGATGCTGTCGGTCAGCACCTTGCCCTGGTTGTCGGCGAACTGCGCACTGAAGTAGTTGTTCTGGATCTGCCCGCCGGCCTCGCCACTGAACTGGTACAGGCCGACCACGCCGCGCACGCGGCCGCCGGCATCGTAGTTCAACTGCACCTCGTTGCTGACCTGGTCGTCGTGATAGGTGCCACCCACGTCGGCCAGCTTGACCGGCGTGGTATCGAAGTCGATGTTGGCTTCGCTGTCCGATTCACGCTTGGCGACCACGTACTTCACCGCGATATCCTCGTTCGGCCGCCAGTTCACCGTGGCCGAGGCACCCTTGCTCTCCACGTTGTTGAGATTGCGCATGCCCGAGCGGATGTCGTAGCGGCTGTCCATCGGAGGATAGGCGCGCAGGAACGGATTGGGCGCCAGCATCTTCGAGCCGCGCATGCCGGACTGGTCGTCGATCCAGTCCAGCGCGAACTGCACGTCGAAGTCGTCACCCGCATACGCGCCGACGTTCAGTCGTGCGGCATTGATCTGCTTGTCGCTGACCGGCTGGCCGTTGAAGGTGTTCTCGCCAAACCCGTCGTGGTTCATGCTGGCCACCGCCACGCGGGCGCGCAGGCCACTGTCGGCACCACCAATCGGGCCGCCGATGGCCGCTTTTGCATCCAGCTGGCTGTAGTTGCCCACGGTGATCTGGGCGAAGCCCTCGGTCTGGGTCGGCAGGCCGCGCGAGATGTACTTGATCGCGCCGCCGATGGTGTTCTTGCCGTAGAGCGTGCCCTGCGGGCCGCGCAGCACTTCGATGCGCGAGACATCGAACACGTCCAGCAGCGCGCCCTGCGGACGTGCGATGTAGACGTCATCCAGGTAGATGCCGACGCCCGGGTCCGCGCCCCAGGTGGGGTCGGACTGGCCGATGCCACGGATGTAGGCAGTGACCGTGCTGCTGGCGCCGCGCGCCGCGTAGATGGTCAGGTTGGGCACCTGCGCGTCCAGGTCGCTGATGTCCTGGACATTCATCCTGTCCAGCGCCTCCGAGGTAAATGCGGTGACGGCCACCGGCACTTCCTGCAGGGTTTCCTCGCGCTTGCGTGCAGTGACCTTGATGCTGTCGAGGTTGGTCGGCGAAGCGGATCTGCCTGCCGTCGGCGCGTCCTGTGCCAGTACCGGCCCCGTGGCCAGCAGCGCGCCGATCATGAGACTCAAACAATTCCGTTTCATTCGGTCCTCCCCCAGGCATGAACGTGCGGATGGCCCATTGCCACCCCTGCAGCCAAGGCTAGCGGTGTCATCGGCCGGCAGCGAGTGGACCTAGGTCCAGTCGGCAGCGGCCGGTGGATGCGGATACTGGGCGCGCCCCCAACCGGAAGCGGTCCCCGGTACTCCTTCATCCACGACTCACGCACGAGGATCAGGTCATGAAATCCGGAATCGATTCGATCAAGGCAGTACTGCTGGTGTTGTGCACCTGGCTGGCAACGGTGGGCAGCGCGCTCGCCGCGGGCCCTGCCGGGCATTGGGACATCGGCCTGTACGGCAATCTCTTCGGCGCCCGTGAGTACCAGGTCTGGGTACCAGCCGGATACGACGCGGCCCAGCCACTGCCCCTGCTGCTGGTGCTGCACGGCTGTGTGACCGGCCCGAACCTGATGGGCGAGGCGTCGGGTTTCAACGATGTGGCCGACACCGAAGGGTTCATCGTGGTCTACCCCCGGCAGAACGTCACCTCCAATCCGGCCCGCTGCTGGAACTGGCAGCTGCCGATCAACCAGGCCCGCGACAGTGGCGAGCCCTCACTTCTGGCAGGCATCGTGGACAAGGTGAAGGCGGGCTACAGCGTGGATCCGCACCGGGTCTATGTCACCGGCATTTCCGCAGGCGGTGCGATGACCTCGATCATGCTGGCCTGCTATTCGGATGTGTTCGCTGCCGGCGCCATCCATTCCGGTGGCATGTTCAAGGGTGCGACCACGATTTCCGGCAGCGCCTATGCGTTGCTGGCCGGCAGCATCTATTCGCCGGACAGCAATGGCCGTCTGGCCTGGCAGTGCTCGGGATCGCCGTCGCCGCGACCGCTGCCGGTGCTGGTGTTCCATGGCAGCGCCGATCTCACCGTCAATCCGGTGAACGGCCAGCAGGCCGTGCGCCAGTTCCTGCAGACCAATGATCTGGCCGACGACGGCCTGGACAACGACTCGGTGAAGTACGTGCCGACCAGCACCTATCACGGCCAGGTGCCGGGTGGGCGTGCGTATACGGTGGATACCTACGCCTACGGTGGCAGGACGCTGGTGCAGCACTATGTGGTGCAGGGCATGGGCCATGCGTGGAGCGGCAGCCAGTCCGGCCTGCCGTTCACCGACCCGAAGGGGCCGGATGCCACGCTGATCACCTGGTTGTTCCTGAAGGACTACCAGCGCTGAAGGAAAGGGCAGTCCTTGCCGGTGCGGGAGACACGCGCTCCCGCATCCGTCAACGTGGCTCCTGCGGCCGCTGATCGTCGGCGTCCGATACCGGCTGCCGAGTGCCTCGTTCCGCCAGGAAGCGCTTGGGTGGTGCCCCCACGGCCTTTCGGAACATGGTCACGAACGCCCCGGCACTGTCGTAGCCCAGGTCATCGGCGATGGCCTGTACTGTCCGGCCCTTGGCCAGCAGCGGCAGTGCCACCACCACATGCAGCTGCCTGCGCCAGCGCCTTACGCTCAAACCAGTTTCTCCAGAGAACAGGCGCGACATGTTGCGCTCACTCATTCCGATCCGGCTCGCCCAGACCTCAAGCGTTGCCCGTTCGGCTGGCGTGTCCAGCATCGCATTGGCCAGCCGGCGCAACCTCGCATCGGATGGCATGGGCAGATGGAGCCACTCCGGCGGCGCGGCGATCAGCTCATCCAGGAGCACGGCCATCAGCCGGTCCTGCGCGCTATCAGGTTCATAGTGCTGGGGAAGGGCGGATGCGCGCACCAGCAGGGCCTGCATGAACGGGGTGATTGCCATCGCAGCGCAGTGCGCCGGCAGTCCCGGCACGGCACCGGGTTCGACGAACACCACGAAGCCATGCGGCCGTCCACTGCTGCTGGCCCGATGGGACAGACCACCGGGAATCCAGATCGCGCCCTGTGGCGGAACCACCCACAGGCCCGCTGCAGTCTCCAGCATGATCAAGCCACGCGTGGCGACCAGCAGCTGTGCCTTCCGATGCGCATGGAAGGGCATTTCCCAGGCATCGGGAATGGGATCGAGCCCAAGCACCATGACCGGAAGATCGACACGGTCCGGATAGTCGGGCCCAACCTCGCTCAGCCCCGCAATCGAAATCTCCACGCTGGTACCTACGCCCCAAAGCCACGCCGGGCAGCACGGTGGCGCTTACTCGTCATCGTGTACCGATCCCGGTTCGCGCCTGTGCCAGACACAGATCAGCCCCATCAGGACATGGACGATCGGCGCGTCCTTTCCTGTGGTTTCGGTGGTCCGTGGCTGTTCAATCACGCTGACATCCTCTCTGGTTGAGGATGAGAAGCGTATGGGTCAACCCGACAGGCGTCATTCGACAGTTCCGCCAGGTGATTCACCAATCCGGCCATCTCTGTCGATGTGGCCCCAGGAAAGGGAGGGTTCGGCCCAGGATTACAGCGCCGGAACCGTGATCCTCTGCAGGTCGAGCTTGGCCCTCAGAGCGTAGTGCTTGCGGGTGACCGGTACGACGCAGGTCAGGCGGGGATCGACATAGTCCTTGAACAGCGGCGGCCGCGGGGAAGCCAGGTAGAATCCGCGATCCTGCTTGACCGCTGCCGGCAGCAGAACCTCGCTGAAGTCGCTGTCGGAGGCATCGGTAACGAGGCAGGGCGCATGGCGGAACCCAAGCCGGCGCAGCAGGTACAGGCGATGGGAGCCATTGGTCAGCACCATGCGCTTGCCAAACCGGGTGGCGCTGATCAGGTTGTCACTGAAACCCAGATAGATGACGACGGCGTGGCTGGCTGCGCCGAACGGCTCGTAGTCGGTGATGGCAGCCGGATCGAGGGTCGCCACATCGAGGAAACGCAGGTCGTTCGAGGTGGACGCGAAGGTGTAGCTGCCATCGGACTGGGTGAAGCGCACTTCCGGATGTGCATGGCTGCCGCTTCGCGCGACAAGCTGCATGACCTCCTGCGCGGTGGGCGAGGCGGTCAGGGATGCCGCCAGCTGGTCGATGTGACGCAGGTTGATGCACTCCTGGAAGATCACCAGTCGATCGATATCGACCATCTGCCAACTGCGCGGCAGAACACTCGTCATGCGGTGCATCGAGGGTTGCCGCAGCGCCTGCTCAGCCAGCGGCAGCATCTCATCCGGCAACGCATGGACATTGATGGCGTCCGCCTCACCGGCTTCCTCCTGCTGCAGCCTCAGCACCTCGGCACGCGCCGTCCGCCAGTCCTCCACCAGCGCAGCCTCGTCGAAGCGGCCCGGTGGGCAACGCTCCCGTACGAAGCGGATGAACTTCGGCAGGGGAAACATCCCCTTCAGCAGAAGCGTGGGATCCAGCCCGTCATCACTGATCTCGGTGTTCATCCCTCTTGCCTCTCATGGGTCGCATCGACAGCGGGCAGGCAGCGTCATTCGTCACGCCAAAATAATATGTTATATCGTAACATTTCGGTGCCTTGGCGGCAATCGCCCTGCAATGTGGCGGCGATGGTGGCTTGGCTGCTCCGTATCCAATGCAACGCGATCCAACGCAATGCGCGGGTACATCCACTGACGATAGGAGATGTTCATGAACGAGCTGATTGAGCTGGGTGTAGTGGCAGGACAGCAGAACCCTGAGGATCAGGGTGTGGGTGGCGAACTGATCGAGCTGGGCTCGGTGGTTTCGGAAACGAAGGCGCACAACCACGGCACGTTGTGGGACGGCGTGTTCCCGACCACGTCGCCCTGATCTACCGCGCAATGTCGCATCTGCGGTGCATGCCCTGCATGCACCGCTTCTCCGGTTCCGGCGCAGGAGCGCATGATGGAGCAGGCTGCCGCCCCGTACTTCCTGTCAAAGCACGCCCACGTCTGTGTCACCGGCGATGCGATGGTGATTCTGGACCAGGCCACGGGAAAGTATCTTTCCCTTGAAAAACGCGGCGCCGCAGGCCTTGGCAGGCTCGTTCTCGATTGGCCCCTGCAGTCCGATGACGCAAGCACCCCCAGGCTTCTGCAGGCCTTGATCGACCGCCGCCTGATCACCGCGGATCCGCAGCAGGGGAAATCCGCTGCCAGCCCCGCCATTGCGCTGCCACGATACTGGGCACGCGAAGGCGAGCCGCGTGGCCGTCCTTCGATCAAGGCGCGCGACCTGCGTCGATTCATCGCCTCGTGCGCCTATGCCGCCTGCAGCAGAACAGTCCTTCCTTTCAGTGCCACGGTGTCGGCCGTGCGCCGTCGGGCGGATCGCGGCCACGGCAGGCCGGTGAGCATTGAAGAACTGGCCTTGAGGGTGCGGATGTTCGACTGGCTCCGGCCCGTAGCCTTCCGCAAGACCGATGAGTGCTTTCTCTACTGCCTGGCAATGCACGGATTCCTGTCGAAGTACGGCATCGTTCCGGCCTGGGTGTTCGCGGTCAGAACCCAGCCGTTCGCCGCGCACTGCTGGCTGCAGCACGGCGATCACGTGCTGACCGACATCCCCTTCAACCTGCGCCGGATGGCTCCCATCCTGGTGCTGTAACGAAACCTGCCATGTACCGATACATCGCCGTGCTCTGGAACACCCACTCGGAATCTGCGACCGCGCAGGCGGAACGCATCGTGGAAAGGATTGGTGCCAGGCTACCCGGCACCGCCTGCGTGTTGAACGACAACGGCGCGGCGATCCATGTGCAGAGCGACAACCACGGCTATTTCGAATGCGATCGCTCGAACGCGCTGGTGGTATTGGGCAAGCTGTTCCACAAGACGTTCGGCGAAGGCGCCGTGCCTGCTCGCGTGGACCTCGATGCCGCATCAGCGCATGCCGCCTGCAGCAGCCAGGGCCGCAGCATCATCGAACAGTACTGGGGCCGCTACGTGGCGTTCGGATTCCAGCAGGAAACATCGAGCTGGTTTGTCCTGCGCGATCCCACTGCGGAGATCCCGTGCTACCTGACCACGGTGGGCCAGTTGACGCTGGTCTTCTCCAACATGGAAGACTGCCTGATGCTGGGCCTGCGCGATTTCAGCGTTGACTGGTCCTTCCTGTCGTACTCGCTGCTGTACCCGTTTCGTGATGGCCTGCAGACCGGCTTCGAGGAGGTCACGGCGGTCGAAGCGGGCGAGGCGGTTTCAATCCGCGATGGAGAGCCGGCGGGCCGCCACTGCCAGTGGGACGTGGTGCGACTGGCCCGCGACGCGCCGATCGAGGATCTTCAGGAAGCCGTGTCGCTGGCGCGTTCCACGCTGCTGGGCTGCATCGGTGCACTGGCCAGCCAGCACCGGCGCATCCAGCTGCAGCTGTCGGGCGGGCTGGATTCCTCGATCATCCTGGCCGGCCTGCTGCAGGCGCCGTCGGCACCGGAGGTGACTTGTGTCCATCACTACGATGAGGGCATCGGCGCCGACGAACGGCTGTTCGCGCGGATGGCAGTGCAAGGGGCCAGTGATTCCTCGGGCAGGCGTTGCGAATACATCGAGTACCGAAGGCAACCTCACTGCACGCTGGAAGAGATCATGACCTTCCCGCGCACGGCCCGGCCGGCGCATTGTTCCGGCTATCTTCTCCACCGCCGTGACCTGGCCTTCGACGGTGACACCGTGCAGTTCACTGGTGTCGGCGGTGATGCGGTGTTCCTGCGCTTCAAGGGCAACGCCGCTGCGATCGACTATGCCTGGCGCCGCGGCATCGATCGGGATTTCTTCCGGGTCGCCTTCGAAACCGCGCAGTCCGGCGATTCACTGTACGGCGTGCTGAAGGATGCGGTCGTGCAGGGACTGCTGAAGCGGCCGGCCAGCATCAATGGTCGTTGGGGAAAGCCCTGCCCATGGGTGCGGGTGGACCTGTCCGAACAGGATGGCCTGCAGCCGGCCTGGTTGCGGCATGCGCAGGCGCAGGGCCATCACGTATCACCCTACAAGCTGGCCCATATCGGCCGCATGGTGTTTCCGACCAGCGTCCTTGATCCCTTCGAAGGTGCAGGCCACTGGCATGGCGTATCGCCGATCAGTGCGCAGCCGCTTGTCGAACTGTTCGCGCGCATTCCGCTGCACCTGCTCATCGCGGACGCGGAAGACCGCACCATCGCGCGGCGTGCAATGAAGGGACTGTTGCCGGATGGGCTGCTGTCGCGGAAGGTGAAATCCTATCTGGATGATCACTCCGTGGCGGTCACCCAAGGGCACCAGCACTTCATCAGGAATCTGCTGGTCGATGGAATGCTGGCCAAGCGTGGCTATCTCGACAGCGCGCTGGCCGATGCCGGCATCCAGCAGGTCGGCCCGGACCACTCGTCGCAGGTGCTCGGCATCTTCGGCCCACAGATCAATATCGAAGTGTGGTTGCGGCGCTGGTCCGGCCAGCGTGGCGCACAGGCGGCCGCCGTGGCCTAGGCGCTGCGGCTCATTTCTTCCAGGTACAGGCTCTCAAGATCGTTCGCGGTGATCGTGCTGGCATCAAGCGTTCTGCGCAGACGGCCGGCCCGCATCAGGCCGATCGTGGTCGCCACCTCACGGGCACGGAACAGATCGTGGGTGGCCATCAGGATCGCCGTGCCGCGATCGCGTTGCCGCACGATCAACTCGTGGAATTCGGCTGACGCCGTTGGGTCCAGGCCCGAGGTGGGTTCATCCAGCAGCAGGGCGCTGGCTTCCTTGACGATGGCCAGTGCGATGCCGACCTTCTGCCGCATGCCCTTGGAATAGAGGCCCACGCGTCGCCCGAATGCGTCGGTCGCCAGACCGGCGGACCTGAGCGCGTCCTTCAGCCGCGCAGGCGAGCGTTCCTCGACACCGGCCAGGCGGACGAAGTAGTCCAGGTTCTCATAGCCGGTGAGCTCGTCGTACAGCGCCACGGTCTCGGGGATGTACAGCAACCGCCGGCGTACCTCCTGCGGCTGCCGGTGCGCACTGAGACCGTCCACTTCGGCCGCACCGGAGGTGGGTTTCAGAAAGCCAAGGAACAGTTTGATGGTGGTCGACTTGCCGGCGCCGTTGGCGCCCAGCAGGCAGAAGATCTCGCCGGGCTTCACCACGAAACTGACGTCGTCCAACGCCCGATGTGCGCCGTGTTCCATGACCAGGCTTTTTGCAGACAGCATGTGGACGTCTCCTCAGGGTGTTGCCAGCCGGCTGCGCAATGCACCAGCTGCAAGCAGGACAAGCAGGGTGGCAATGATCAACGCAGCAAGATCGGCCAGGACCCCGGGCTGGACGACGCCCACAGGCTCGCGGTACTGGAAGCGGGGCAGTGCGTCGTACTCTTCAAGGGTCTGCGGCGCGTCACGGTCCAGATAGTCCTTGTGCAACAGCCGTCGTGCCTGCCAGAAGCCGTGGACCTGATGCTGGAAGTCGAGCGCGCGGTCGGCATCCGAGCCTGCGATGCGGTCGAGCGCGTCCTGTGTCGCGACGGCCGGCAGCAGCAGCCGCACCTTGTCCAGAACCTGGCGGTGTGCGGCCTCGGCCTGCGCATGCGAGGCAATCAGGCGCGCCAGCTCCCGGTCAGCTGCAACCCGATCGGCGTACGCCTGGCGCACAGTGTCGGAGATGACGGCGGACGGCGAATTCACTGGCGCCGACGTCGCATGCTCGCGCTGCTGGCGCGTGGCGATGTCGGACTGCATCGCCTTTACCTCGGTGGCGAACTGCATCTGTGACGGCGGCGGCGCGATCAGGTTCACCGTGGCCAGCGCCAGCGACGGCGCCATGACCACGATCAGCAGCCACAGCGCGCCGGCGGCGATGGCCGCCTCGGTGGTACGCCGGGCAAGGCAGCCGATCAGCAGTGCCAGGGCCAGCCAGAAGGCGCCGTACAGCAGGACGGTCAGCGCCAGCATGGCCAGGCCTGCTGGACTGCGCGCGCCGGCCCCGATCGCCGCCACCAGCAGGATGGCCAGCGCGGGCAACAGCACCACCAGGCCGCGCGCCAGGACCTTGACCACCAGCAGGCGCGTTGCCGACACCGGCTGCGACAGCACCAGCGCCGCGATGCCGCGTTCGCGCTCACGTGACCACAGATCGTGGGTGGCCACGAGAATGACCAGCGGCAGCAGGAAGACGATGACGAAGGCGAGGTCGAACCGTCCCGCAGCCCGTGCCGCTGGATTGCCGATGTCGGCCCAGACGTGCTTGAGCAGCTGGGTCGGATCGCCCAGCGCGACCACATCGGCAGTGTAGGGGTAGGCGTCTGCCTGGCCGATCGACAACGGTGCCATGGCGCCGGGTGCAAGCACCGGCTGTGCACGGGGCAGTACCGAGGGCGCCTTGCCGACGAATGCGCGGCTGTGCTCCTTCGTCTGCTGTTCTTCCTGCTGGATCAGGGCGATGGCCGCCTCGCGCTGGCCCACCCATGCGCGGCCGTTCCATGCAGCGTAGGTACCCAGCGCGAGCAGCAGGACAAGCAGCACCGGCAGCGCTCGATCACGCAGCAGTCGGCGGATCTCATAGCGGGCAATCGACACACCGCTCATGGCGATCTCCCCAGCTTCCGTGCGGAGATGAGCACCACCACGCAGCCCAGCATCAGCCAGGCCAGCAGAATGACGAGATTTCCGCGCTGCGCGGCAGCAGTACCGGCCAGGGTCTGTTGCGGCGGCCGGTACTGCACTGAACGGGTGATGCCGGCGATGTCGGCCACATGCTTTCCGCCCTGCGGCGCCTTGTGCAGCTTCACTTCCTGGTTGAGTGCCTGGATCAACCGATAGCGGTAGTCCTCCACGCCACGCAGGAACGCCAGATGCGCCGGGAAATCCGTGCCGGCAAAGGCGCGCGACCAGGACTGCAGCGCCAACATCGGCGAGACAAGGCCAAACAGGCGCTGGGTGGCGTCCTGCTGCTGGTAGGCGTCATGCAGGCGATCAAAGTGGCGATTGTAGACGCGCGTCGAGTTGGCCTCGGCAAACTCCAGGGCCACGCCGCGGAAGTTCACCGGCAGGTCGTCCACGTTGTCGACCCGGTAGCGCGCCATCAACGTTGCGCGCAGGGCATCGAGGCGTTTGTCGGCCGGATCGTGGCCATCCGCGCCGTTCTCCGCTTCCTCGGTCACGCTGGCCCTGAACGACGGTGCCGAGGGGGTCGGGTACAGGGATTCGGCGATGGCAGGCGCCACCCTCGGCACCAGCAGCGTGGACACCACCCAGAAGCCCAGCAGCACGACCAGTGACGTCCGTGCGGAGCCTGCAAGCGCCGAGACCCCCACGGTCAGTGCGCAGAACACCAGCAGATAGAGTACGTAGGCGGCAGCCAGTGCAAGCAGGGCAGCGAGATCCGCGGCGCCGCCGTACTGGATGGACAGCCCCGGAAGGCTGATCAGCAGCATGGCCAGCACCAGCAGCAGCGACGCGGTCGCCAGGGCAATCAGGCGCCCGCAGATCAGCACGCCCGCCGAGGCGCCGGTGCCGAGTTCCTGGCGCAGGGTCTCGCGGGCAATATCGCCGGACAGTGTCGCGAACCCGGCCAGGATGATCAGCAGCGGCGCCACGACCTGCAGCGCCCACGCCGCAGAGAAACCCTCGAAGCGGCTGAGTGCGGTACCGGCATCAACCGCGCGGTGCCGGGCCGGGTTCCGTGCGTGGCCCTCGATGAACACCGAGGTTCCCAGGTAATCCGTCAGCCCCGGGTCCAGTGCAGCCAGCGGCCGCACGGGGGCCGGAATGGCACGCCCGACATGCGCGGCACTGTGCGGGTCGATCGTGCCCTGGCTGTCCCACAACCGCGCCTCTTCCGCGCTCACTGCCTGGCGCTCCTGCGCCTGCAGGGTCAGGCGTGCGGCACCGCTCAGCACCGATGCTCCCGCAATCAGCAACAGGGCAAGGGCGAGCCACAGCACGCGCCGCTCGCGCCACATCAGCGCAAGCTGGGTTGCCGCGACAGCGAGAGCCTGCTGGATGGCCATGACGGTCCGCGACAGGGCAGGGGTATCGGCGCGCATGCGGCGGCCTACCAGCGGTGCGTCAGCGTCATGGACAGGAAGCGACCCAGCGCTGTTGCATTGGTGGGGTCATAGCCGGTGTTGATGCTGTTGACGATGAACGGCGGATCCCGGTCGAACAGGTTCTGCACGTTGAACGCAAGCGATGTGCCACGCTGCGTATCTGCCGATGGGCCGAAGTGATAGGCGAGATTCAGATCGACGGTCGTCCAGGAGCTGACGTGCGGCCGCGCGACATTGGCAGGGTCGCGATAACTGTCCACGAAGTTCACGAAGAGCCCGCCCGCTGCCTGCTGCCGGCTGAGCATGATGCCGCCGCGCATCTTGAGATCCACGGGGTAGTACACCGCGTTCACCGCATCCACCTCGGGCGAGGTACTGGTCACGCGCCGCTTCGATTCGATGATGTACTGCCCGGCCAGGTTCACCGCGATGTGGGTCTGGCCGGCATCGAAGGCATAGGACCCACTGAAGTCCACACCCCGCTGCCGGGTAAAGGCGTTGTTGCGGAAGCGGTTGTCGAGGATCACCTGGCTGTTGCTCTCATCCATTCCGGCCGGCAGCGCGTATGGCCCCACGCGTGAGACAAACAGGCCCAGGCCCGAGATGCCCAGCTGGCGCGCCTGCTGGATCTGCTGTTGCGTGGGATTGGTGGTCAGGATGTCTGCGTAGGGCGCGGTGGACTGCTGGAACAGCGACGGGAAGCTGCCGCCGAAGCCACTGCCGATGCGGTCGGCGTATTCGATGTGGTAGTAGTTGGCGTCGATCTTGAGGCCGGGTATGGACGGCGGCGCGAATGAGAAGCCGCCGGTCCAGGTCTTGGCACGCTCAGGCCCCAGATCCGGGTTGCCATTGGACAGCATCATCAGGATCGTGTTGCCACCGGGCGCGCCTGGGTTGGGCACGTTCGCCACCACCACGGTGTTGTTCAGCTGCATGTCCTGGTACACCGGCGCCCGGTAGGAGCGGCCGTAGCTGGTACGGAACGAAAGCCCCTGGGTCGCCTCCCACAGCAGGCCGAACTTGGGATTCAGCGTGGAACCGAAATCGCTGTAGTCGTCATAGCGCGCTGCTGCGGTCAGTGACAGGCTGCGCACGCCCGGCAGATCCTTCAGCAGCGGAACGTTGAGCTCGGCAAAGGCGGACCTCACGGTACGCTGCAGGTCGAGCGGCTTTTCCAGGCCGCGGTGATCGACCAGTTCATAGCCGTCGCGGCGGTAGCCCGCACCGAATGCCGCGCGGACCCCACCGGCGGGCAGGCTGAACAGCTCGCCGTCGGCGACCAGGTCCAGGTAACGCGATTCGGAGTTGGTATTCGTGGGCGGCGCGGTACTGGCCGAGCTGCCAGTGATGGTGGTGCGCTGATAGGACACATCGCTCCTGCCGAACCCCGAATCCAGGCGCGCCTGCCACCCGCGTGGAAGATCCAGGGTGAGTCCGGCGAACAGGTCGAACTGCCGCGTGTGCGGGAACAACCGGGTTTCGTCGGCGGTGCCGGAAATGGTGGTGTCCATCTCGCGCTTGGCGAACGAGCCGGTCACGTTCAGGGTCAGCACATCGCTGAGCTGCTGCACACCGTCCACATACAGGCTGTGGCGCTTGGATCCCGGGTAGAGGTCATACGGCTTGACCCGCACGTTCTTCGAAAAGTCCTTGTCCACTGCCGGCAGGCTGCTCTGCTTGAGGAACTCATAGCTGGCCAGCACATGGCCGCCATTCCATGACCAGCCTGCCGACTGCGATGCCTGGTACTCCTCCATGCTGCCGGCGGTGACAGCGCCGTAGCGCACAGCCGTCTCGTACCCGGTGAAGTCGCGGCGCAGGATGATGTTGACCACGCCGCCGACCGCATCGGTGCCGTAGATGGCCGAGGCACCATCGGTGAGGATTTCCACGCGCTCGACGGCACTGAGCGGAATCAGCGAGACATCCACGTACTGGTAGCGGTTCGATGAGGTCACGCGATGGCCGTTGATCAGGGTCAACGTGGTGCCGGTTCCCAGCCCGCGCAGATTGAGGGCGGTGCCCTGGCCGAAGTTGTTGCCGGTATCGCGGTCGACGCCGAGATTGGCGACGTTGGCACCATTGGCGCCACCACCGAAGTTCTGCGGCAGCTTCTCGAACAGCTGCTGCACGGTGGCCACGCCGGTGCGGTCGATGGCCTCCTTGTCGATCACGATCACCGGCGATGCACCGCCGCCAACGGCATCGCGGATGTTGCTGCCGACCACCAGCACCTTGTCCAGGGTGGCGGTCGACGGCTCGGGCGGTGTGACCTGCGCTTTCGCGCCGCGGTCATTGCCGGGGTTCTGGGCCAGTGCGGGCAGGCTGGCCAGCAAGCCTGCAGCGATGCTGATCGCCAGGCGCGCGCGCGCCATGGCAGTGGATGCGTTCGTCATTCCCCGGTCCATCGATCTCATTGGAGTGTGGCCTGCGGCAGGGTCACGCCGCTCCTGAATGGCGATGTTATATCATATCATTAAGGCGAACGACGGAGAGGGGCCGACCCCATGCTGGAGCGAGGCCAATGACGAAGAACGCCGTTCCGCCTCCCGTGGCGGAGATTCTGGGTGCGTACTGGAAGACTGATCGTCGGCTGTTGCTGCTGATCGCCAGCAGTGTCGTGCTGTCCAGCCTGGCCACTGTTGCGGCGCCCTATCTGTTCTCGCGCCTGATCGACCGTCTGCCCAGCGACGGGGTCGGCGCTCTCGCTGGCGGCTTTGTGCTGTATGCGGTCATGCTTGGCGCTGGCAGCGCCCTGCAGAACACCGTGCAGTACCTGTCGTTCCTCAGTGGCGAGAACCTTGGCTTCATCACCAGCACCCGCTACTTCACCCGCCTGCTGAAAAAGACCAACAGTTTCTTCCTGGACCACAACGCGGCCGAGCTGCAGGTGGCTGGCGAAAAAGGCCGCGGGGCGCTGAAGATCGTCGTGCAGCTGGGATTGGTGGCCTTCATTCCCAGTGCGCTGCAGATTTTGCTGACCCTGGTCACGCTGGGGGCGCTGATCAATCTGCAGGTGGTGTTGATCGTGCTGGTCTACGGCGCAGTGGCTGTCGCCCTTTCCGCGATTGCCACCCGGCGTGCGCGGATCCATCGCGAAGCCGCGGTCGAGGCCGGGCAGCAGAACGCCCGCTTCGTCGGCAATGCCATGAATGCGATGGAGACATTGCGGCAGTTCGGTGGCAGCGCCTGGATGGTGCAGCGCTTCGAGCAGAAGGCCCAGGAGGTGCGCGACAGCTGGCGTGCCTATGTACTGCAGCGCATCGGCTTCATCGCGCTGCTGGGCGCCGGCCTGGCTGTCGAGTTCATCGTCACCTTCCAGCTGTTGCTGCCGCGCTACCAGAGCGGCGCGCTCAGCATCGGTGACATCGTGCTGTTCAACCTGCTGCTGCTCCAGCTCAACATGCCATTCGAGATGATCGCCCGCTCGATCGACGACGTCGCGCGCTCCTGGAGCATGCTGGGCCCGCTTTCAACGCTGTGGGCGGCGCCCGAGGAGCAGCAGGTGGCCGATGCCCAGCGCTTCGCCGGGGAAGGCGGCCGCCTGGAGTTCCAGCAGGTCAGCCACCGCTATGGCAATGGGCGCGGGGTGAGCGATGTGTCCCTCGAGGCCGAACGTGGCGGCATCAATTTCCTGATCGGGCCGACCGGGGCAGGGAAGTCGACGCTGTTCAAGCTGGCCCTGAAGTCGATCGATCCCCAGCGTGGCCGGATCCTGGTCGATGGCGTTGACCTGTCCCGGATCGACCGTGCGGCGTGGCATGCCGCCGTCGCGGTGGTTCCGCAGGATGTCATCCTGCTCAACGAAAGCCTGGCCGACAACATCCTGCTGGGGCGCGCGCGTGATGATGATCGGCTGCGGCATGCCGCACGCAAGGCTGCGATCCTGCCGTTGATTGAAGTACTGCCCGAGGGGCTGGAAACCACGGTGGGCGAGCGCGGCCTGAAGTTGTCCGGTGGTGAGCGCCAGCGCATCGCGATCGCCCGTGCCCTGTATGGCGAACCGGCCATCCTGTTCCTGGACGAGGCCAGCTCCGCGCTGGATGAGGCCACTGAACGCGACATCATGGACCACATCCGCGCACTGGCGAATGACGTAACCGTCGTGGCCATCACCCATCGGCGCGGCATCGTGAGCCCGACTGACCGGGTGATCGAGCTCGGGGGCGATGCTTAGTGCCAGTAGGCGCTCCGCAGCCAGCGTGTTCGCCGCCACAATCGGCTATCGTGAGCGCTCTTTCCCAATCGCCCTTCAAGCGCCAACGCATGGAAGCCACTTCGAAGACCGTTCGAAACAGACGTTGGTTTCACGCCTTCGTTGTGTCCGTCGTACTCCTTGGTACCGGATGCACGGGCGGAAAGACGCCATCGAAGGAACCGGGGGCGGAGATCGACGAGGTTGCGCAGACCCTGATCGAGCAGCCCTTGCTGCACTCGGCCTCCATCGGCGTGGTGTACCGGGGCAGGACCTTCATCCGCCATCGCGGCGATATGGTGGCAGGTACAGCCGGCGCGCCGACCGATGCCACGCTCTATGAGATCGGCTCACTGAGCAAGACGCTGGCCGGCACCTTGATGGCCAATGCGGTGCTGGAAGGCAGGGTGGGCCTGGAGGATGACGTTCGCACGTACCTGCAGGGCGACTATCCCAACCTGCAGTACCAGGGCCAACCCATCCGCGTCCGCCACCTGCTGTCGCACACCAGTGGCCTGCCGAACATGCTGCCGGAGCGCGCGAACACGGTACTGGAGGACTTTGCCGATCACCGCACGCCGGGCGAACTCAATGCGCTCTACGCGCACTACGGCAAGCCGGATTTCCTCCGGGACCTGCACGCCGTGCAGATCCCGCGGATGCCAGGGAAGGAATACGCCTACTCCAGCGCAGGGACCGAGCTGGCGGCGCATGTTCTGGAGGTGGCCTACAAGACCGACTACGCATCACTGCTGCGTGGCTTCTTCAGCGACTCCGCGGCGATGACCGGCCTTCGGATCAGGCTGGATGATGCCGAAGCGCCGCGGTTGGCGACCGGCTATCACAGCGACAATCCCGTACCGACCACGCCGATGCCGCAGTTGCCATGGGGCGCTTCCGGAAACGTCAAAGCAACCGTCCCGGACATGGTGAAGTACCTTCAGTTCCAACTGGCCAATGGGCCGGTGGTAAAGGAATCGCATCGCGCCCTGGCCAGATTCGACGACGAGTTCAGCATCGGCTACTTCTGGAACATCGTCGCCGGCGATCGCCAGAAGGGCGTCTACTATGCCCACCACGGTGGCGTACCGCGCTCACAGTGCTACATCTACATCATGCCGGAGCACGATCTGGGCATCTTCGTGATCACCAACCAGAGTGGCGAGCAGACCGCGCATGCCATGGAAGCGGCGATCGATGCCCTGGTCGGGAAGATTGCTGCAAGCGAGACCCCATAGTCCGGGTGGCGCCCGGCAGCGCCCGACTAGAGCAGCAACAGCGCCCCGATCAGCGCAGGCGGCATCACCAGCGCACCGACGCGCAGGAAGTCGAGCGCGCTGACATGCTCGCCCTCGCGGCGCAGCGCCACCAGCCACAGCATCGTGGCCAATGAGCCGGTCACCGACAGGTTGGGGCCCAGGTCCACGCCGACCAGCAATGCGGCGCGGGTCTGTGCCGGCAGATCGGCCATCTGGCCCAGCGAGCCTGCGGCGAGGCCGACCGGCAGATTGTTGGCCACGTTGCTCAGCAGCGCGACCGCGCCACCGGCCAGCCAGCTGGCCTGGTGTGGGGAAGCCTGCGCAACGGCCTGCAGCGCGCTGGCCGCCGTCTGGATGACACCGGTCTGGGCCACTGCTTCCACCAGCACGAACAGGCCGGCCACCAGCGGCAGCACGCCCCAGGACACATGGCGCAGCAGCGGCAACGGACTGCGCCGCTGGCGCATCGCCACTACTGCCACACTCAGCGTGCCTGCGCAGAACGTGGCCAGGCCGAGCGGGCCGTTCAGTGCGGACGTCACCAGCAGCACGGTGCCGGTGAACAACACGCCCAGCGCGCTCAGCCGGCCACCTTCGGTCAGCGGGCGATGCTCCGGCGCCGCCACCAGCGGCTGCGCGATCTCGCGCCGATGCACCCAGCGCAGCACCAGATAGGTGGCACCGATCGCGGCCAGTGACGGCAACGCGAACTGCGCCAGCCACTGCATCAAGGGTGGCATGTGCTGGCCGTACACCACCAGGTTGGCCGGGTTGGAAATGGGCAGCACGAAGCTGGCCGCATTGGCGATGAAGGCGCAGACGAACAGATAGGGCAGGGGGTTGGCGCGGGCGGCCTTGCAGGCGGCGTAGACCGCCGGGGTCAACACCACCGCCGTGGCATCGTTGGAAAGGAACACAGTCACCAGCGTGCCGACCAGGAACACCAGGTCGAACAGGCGTCGTCCCGAGCCTCCCGCATGACGGACCGCGTACAACGCCAGCCAGTCGAACAGGCCTTCGCGCCGGGCCAGCTCGGCCAGCACCATCATGCCGACCAGGAACAGATAGACATCGCGGCCCTCGGCCACTGCGTGCAAGGTCGTGCCGAACGACACCGCTCCCAGCAGTGGAAGCAGAAGAGCAGCCCCCAGTGCCCACACGTACTCCGGAATGCGGAATGGCCGGAACAGCAGGCCGAGGGTCGCCACGGTCACGGCCGCCCAGATGAGGAAAGAGGAGCAGGAAGCGAGCATCGGGCGGGGTGTCTCAGCGGCGCCGACGCGTACCTCAACAGGACGCGCCCGCTGCAATCACGGTGGTTCGGGGAAGGCGGCATCATACCCTGCGAGCCGCACCTGGGCTGTAGCGCCGAGCCCAGGCTCGGCTGTTTGCCGCGTGCCGCTGGCACGCACGCTCCGCGAACGTTTTCTTCGGGCGTTCTTCACCACCACCCCGCATAAGGTGGGAGCCATTCAAGGCGTTGCGGTGGACTCAACGATGTTCGAATACCAGGACTGGACCTTCAACGCCAATGGCCGAACCCTGGTGGCCCGGGTGGAACTGGATGGCGACGGCGGCGGCACCATCAACCGTTACCGGCTGTCCCCCGGGCCTGCCCAGTCCGGGCTGTGCATCAAGGTGGCCTCGCAGGAGGAAGCCGCCAAGAGGCTCGAAACCGAGGTGGAGAAACTGCTCGGCCCAGAGTGGTAAAGAGGGCTTCGCTGCGGCAGAAGCGTTGTGGGGTTGCCAGCGCCACTCCGCAATCTCAGTCCATGCGACGGCCGACCGTATTCTTCCGGCCATGCATTCGCCCTCCAGCCCTCCCGATTTCATGACGACCCGCCGGCCCTCCGGCTGGGTGCAGAGCGGTGACCGCTGGGACCTGTGGTGGAACGGCCGCTGCGTGGCCAACGTCGTGCCGCATGCCGTGCTCGGTGTCCGCCTGTTCCTCGACGCGCGGAAAATGTCACAGACCAAGGTGGTGGCTGCCGCGAATGCGCGGCAGGCCAAGCGCTACGCCGAACGCTGGTGCGCCGCCCGGCTCTGCCCGCAGTTGCGGCTGCGCGATGCGGTGGCGCGGCTGCTGGATGCCGGTACTCCACCACCTTCCGCGCTCACGCGGGAGCAGCGGCAGCAGGCCCGCCGCCTGGCCGAGGCCGGGTCGCGTGAGATGGGCCGGATCAAGGAGGCGCTGGCGCTGAGACGGACCCCTGCGATGTCGCGAGCGCAGGAGCAGGCACGCCCGCTACCCAGATAGAACCTCGGCCACGTGGTCCTGCGCGCACCTATAATGCCGCCCCCAGCCTCGATCACTTGCTGATCGAGGCACCTGCCGGGTCTACCTGCGGCATCCATCTGGAGTTGATCAAGAATGCAGACGTTCACGGAAGAATGGATTGGCGCCCTGCGGCGCGTTGCACTCTGTGCGGGGCTGGCTGCCCTGGCCTGCAGCACGCCGGCACTTGGCAATGACAACGCAGCGGAGCGGGATCGCGTGATGGCTGCGGCGAAGGCCGGCAACGCGGAAGCCCAGAATGAACTTGGAGACAGGTATCTGCGCGGCGCAGGCGTCGACAGGGACGCAGCGAAGGCAGCGGACTGGTACCGCAAGGCGGCCGATCAGGGCTATGCGCCGGCACAGTCCATGCTGGGTGTGCTGTATCTGCGAGGCAATGGCGTGCCGAAGGATCCCGCTCAGGCCCTGCACTGGGTACGCAAGGCTGCCGATCAGGGCAATGCGGACGCACAGTCCGATCTCGGGATCATGTACCTGCAGGGCCTGGGCCCGCAGCAGGATGATGCCCAGGCTGTCCTGTGGCTCCGCCGAGCCGCTGAGCTCGGCTCGCCGGCCGGGCAGTACAGCCTTGCCAATCTCTATCAGAAGGGACGCGCCGGCCTCACGAAAGACGAGGCCCAGGCCATGCAGTGGTATGCCAGGGCAGCCGTGCAGGAGCTCGGCCGAGCGGGAGTCAAGGAGGCCCGTCTGGAGCTGTGCCTGAATCGCAAGGAGAACGAGGTGTGGTGTGCCGAGATGGACACGCCCGGCGCGTTTGGCCCGCTTGAAGCATTCACAGCGGCTGCCGATGGCGGTGATGTGGAGGCGCAGACCAGGCTCGCCCTGATGTATGCCAAGGGTATCAGCGTACAGAAGGATGAGGCACGATCCGCCGACCTCTATCGCAAGGCGGCAATGGCGGGCTACGCGCCTGCACAGGCCGAGCTGGGATACCTGTACTCCATCGGGCGTGGGGTGCCCAAGGACCAGGAAGAGGATATCTACTGGACCTGTGAGGCTGCAGCGCAGGGAAACCGCAGGGCGATCCGCAATCTGGCCATCAAGCAGACCTACGATCTGTTCGATCCGAAGGAGTGCCCCGAGCGACGCGCGCGCAAGCGCTGAGTGCAGATGCGTCCGGACCCCGCACAGAGGTCCGGACGCAGATCGCTTGCAGGGGTTACGCCGAGAGCTCCTCGCGCACGATCCTGGCCCCTTCGCTGAGCGCACGCAGCTTGCCCCGTGCCACGTCACGGGCCAGCGGCGCCATGCCGCAGTTGGTGCTCGGGTAGAGCTTGTCGGCATCCACGAACTGCAGCGCCTTGCGCAGGGTGTTGGCCACTTCCTCGGCCGTCTCCACCGTGCTGGAGGCCACGTCGATGGCGCCTACCATCACCTTCTTGCCGCGCACCAGCTCGATCAGATCGATCGGCACGTGCGAGTTGTGGCATTCCAGCGAGATGATGTCGAGGTTGGAGGTCTGCAGCTTCGGGAACGACTCTTCATACTGGCGCCATTCCGAGCCCAGCGTCTGCTTCCAGTCGGTGTTGGCCTTGATGCCGTAGCCGTAGCAGATATGCACGGCAGTCTCGCACTTCAGTCCTTCGATCGCACGCTCCAGTGCGGCCACGCCCCAGTCGTTCACTTCGTCGAAGAACACGTTGAAGGCGGGCTCATCGAACTGGATGATGTCGACGCCAGCGGCTTCCAGCTCCTTCGCTTCCTCGTTGAGGATCTTCGCGAACTCCCAGGCCAGCTTCTCACGGCTCTTGTAGTGCGCGTCGTACAGGGTGTCGATCATGGTCATCGGGCCGGGCAGGGCCCACTTGATCGGTTGCGTGGTCTGCCGGCGCAGGAACTTCGCATCCTCCACGAACACTGGCTTGGGGCGGCTCACGGCGCCGACCACGGTCGGCACGCTGGCGTCGTAGCGGTTGCGGATGCGCACGGTTTCGCGCTTCTCGAAGTCGACGCCGCTGAGATGCTCGATGAAGGTGGTGACGAAGTGCTGCCGGGTCTGCTCACCGTCGCTGACGATATCGATGCCGGCGTGCTGCTGTTCCTGCAGGGACAGGCGCAGGGCATCCTGCTTGCCTTCGGTCAGGCCTTCATCCTGCAGCTTCCAGGGTGACCAGAGCTTTTCGGGCTCTGCCAGCCAGGAGGGCTTTGGCAGGCTGCCGGCGGTGGAGGTGGGGAGCAGTTTCTTCGTCGACATTGCGTCTTGTGTCCTGGGGGCGAATGGGAAATCGATGGATCAGCGGGCAGCCCACTGTTCAAGCACGGCGCGGTACGGCTTGATGAAGTGCTCTTCGGTGAACCTGCCCTGCTTGACCGCCAGCTGGCTGCGCTCTTCGCGGTCGTAGACGATGCGGGTGGAGGAGTAGTCCTGGTGCTTCAGGCTGGGCTGGTAGACCTTGCCGGCCACGGAGTTGGCGTTGTAGATCTCCGGGCGATAGATCTTCTGGAAGGCCTCCATCGTGCTGATGGTGCCGATCAGCTCCAGGTTCGAGTAGTCGCCCAGCAGGTCGCCGCGGAAATAGAAGGCCAGCGGCGCAACACTGCCCGGCGGCATGAAATAGCGCACCTGCAGGCCCATCTTGTCGAAGTACTGGTCGGTGGGGGAGAACTCGCCTTGCCGGTACTCCACGCCCAGGATGGGATGGTGGTTCTCGGTGCGGTGGTAGGTCTTGCTGCTGGAAACGCTGATGCAGATCACCGGCGCCTTGCTGAAATTGGCGCGGTAGGCGTCCGATTCCAGAAAGTGCTGGAACAGCTTGCCATGCAGATCACCGAAGCCTTCCGGAATGCCGAAGGTCGCTTTGCCCTCGTTGCTGGCCGGCAGCACCACGCTGAAATCGTAGTCACGCACATAGGACGAGAAGTTGTTGCCGACGATGCCCTCGGTGCGAGCGCCGGTACGCGTGTCGACAATGGTCGGGCGCAACACCTCGATCAGCGGGAACGGATCGCGGCCATCGGCTCCATCGATGTGCATCTCCACCGAGATGATGTCCAGCTCAACGGCGTAGCGGTCCGCGCTCGGGTTGTCCCAGTGCGCCAGGTCGTTGAAGCGGTTGTTGATCATGCTGATCGTGTTGCGCAGGTTTTCCTGGCGGGATGCGCCACGGGCCAGGTTGGCGAAGTTGGTGGTGATGCGCGTGCCGTCAGCGGGCTGGTAGTCCTCGTTGAAGGGGATGCGCGTGATGCTGAAAGTGAAGGTGTCGGTCGTCATGGGCGGCGTTCCGGGTTGCGGGGGTGACATCCGAATGCAGGTCGCAGGCATTCGGCATTCAGAGGACTGCAGCGGCCTCGGCGGCAGCGGGCGCTGCACGATGGGACAGCGCAAGCAGCGGCAGCGCCCGCTGCACCGCCAGCCGTGCACGCTGGATCAGGGCGTCGTTGTGCACGCGGCCCTCGGCGAAATCGCGGTCGGTGGCGTACACGCCCAGGGGCAGGGTGCGGGCCTGGAAGAAACTGAAGAGTGGCCGCAGCTGGTGGTCGATCACCAGCGCGTGGCGCTCACTGCCGCCGGTGGCGGCGAGCAGGATCGGGATGTCGACCAGTGCGTCCTGGTGGATGAAATCGAAGAAGTGCTTGAACAGGCCGGTGTACGAGCCGCGGTAGACCGGCGTGGCCACCACCAGCACGTCCGCCTGTTCAACGGCAATCAGCTGCTGCTCCACGCTGGCAGGCAGTTGCGAGCGCCACAGCGCACCGGCCAGTTGCGGCGCCAGCTCGCCCAGCTCGATCAGGTGCGGTTCGCAGGCAACGTCCTCGCCGATCAGGTCCAGCAGGTGCTCGGCCAGGGTTGCAGCCCTGGAGGGGCGCTGCAGTCCGCCGGAAACGGCGACGATGCGGAGGGGGCGGGTCATCTGTTCGCTTTCAGCAGGGGAGGGAGCTCCTTCGGGCGATCTGCGGGGGCGCAGTCCTGCAGGCCGGCGAGGTGACCGGGCTGGCAGGCAACCGAAGGCATGACCCGATCCTAGTCATGCCCTTCCATGACGTAAAATGGTATTACTTCACTAATCCATGAGCGGGATTCATCGTCATGCTGGAACGGATCCACCTCAGCATCGTGCAGCAGGTCGAGCAGCAGGGCTCGTTGACCGCCGCCGCGGGCGTACTCAACCTGACCCAGTCTGCCCTGAGCCACAGCATGAAGAAGCTGGAACAGCAGCTGGGCACCGATGTCTGGCTGCGCGAAGGCCGCAGCCTGCGCCTGACCCAGGCCGGGCAGTACCTGCTGGCGGTGGCCAATCGCGTGCTGCCGCAGCTGGACCTGGCCGAAGAGCGGCTGGGCCAGTTCGCACAGGGCGAGCGCGGTGCACTGCGCATCGGCATGGAATGCCATCCCTGCTACCAGTGGCTGCTGAAGATCGTCTCGCCGTACCTGGCCGCCTGGCCGGACGTGGATGTGGACGTCAAGCAGAAGTTCCAGTTTGGTGGCATCGGCGCGCTGTTCGGCTACGAGATCGACCTGCTGGTCACGCCCGATCCACTGCTGAAGCCGGGCCTGAAGTTCGTGCCCGTGTTCGACTACGAGCAGGTGCTGGTGGTGGCCAGGAGCCACCCCCTGGCCAAGGTGGATCACGTAAAGCCGCGCCAGCTCGGCCAGGAAGTGCTGATCAGCTACCCGGTGCCGTTCGAGCGCCTGGACATCTACAACCAGTTCCTGCTGCCGGCCGGCATCACGCCGCGGCGCCACAAGACCATCGAAACCACCGACATCATGATGCAGATGGTGGCCAGCGGCCGTGGTGTGGCCGCGATGCCGCGCTGGCTGGTGGAGGAGTACGCGGCGCGCATGGACGTGGTGCCGGTGCGCCTGGGGGCGAAGGGCATTCCCAAGCAGATCTACCTGGGTGCGCGTGAGGCCGATACCGGCATCGACTATCTGCAGGCCTTCGTCGAACTGGCCCGGAACAGCACGCCGATCGCCGGCAATGCAGGCGGAGCCCGTTGATGCCCGCACGCGCGCCTGATCGGGCGGAAGCCTTCATCAACAGGTTTTCGCTGGAAGTGAGCGCCAAGGCCATGCCGGCACTGCGCGCGGAAGCGGATCGCATCGCTCCGGGAACGACGATCTCGATCCCTTACTTGGCAAGCGAGGACGACGACGCCCGGCTGGCGGCCACGCGCACGGTGCGCGAACTCGGCTTCGAGCCGATGCCGCATCTCTCTGCCCGCCGCATCGGGTCGCGTGCGGCGCTTGCGCGGTTCTTGGAACGCGCCGCCAGCGAAGCGGGGGTAGAGAAGTGCCTGCTGATCGCCGGTGATCTCACCACACCTGCCGGGCCGTTTGCTGACAGCATTTCGATCATCGAGACCGGCCTTCTTGAGCGTTACAGCATCAAGGTTGTGGCCATCGGCGGGCATCCGGAAGGCCATCCGGCGATGACCGCCGAGGATCGGTGGCGCGTGTTGGAACGCAAATGCCAGGCCATCGAAGCGCAGGGCATGGCGCCGTTGATCATCACCCAGTTCGCCTTTGATGCCGATATCGTGCTGGCCTGGCTGGACGCGCTGCGCGCCCGTGGCATCACGGTTCCGGTACTGGTGGGCGTGCCGGGCCCGGCCAGCATTGCGCGGCTGGCCCGCTACGCCGCGATGTGCGGCGTGGGTGCCAGTGCATCGATGCTGGCGCGGTACGGCATTTCAATCGGCCGGCTGCTGGGAACGGCGGGGCCGGAGGTGTTCGTGGATCGCCTGCTGAGTGGGCTGACGGATGCCCACGGCGCGGTCAGCCCGCACTTCTTCCCGTTCGGTGGCATTGCGCCATCACTGGACTGGATCGAGCGGTACCGGCGGCGCGCACTGGCCGCCAGCGACTGATGCCGTATTGATGATCGCGCTGCTGGGCCCGTCAGCCCGGCAGTTCGCACTTCATCCTGCCGTCCACGTAGTACGGCTTGGGCACGTTCGGGTTCTCGCTGGTCTTCTCGAAGACCACCTCGAACGAAGCCGCATCGGGCGAGCCCTTGCGGTCGGTGCACGCGTCCTGCAGTTTCTTCTTGACCGCCGCGATGCCCGCATCGCGATTGGCGCCGTCGGCGCTGTTGGTCAGGTTCACGGTCTCAGCGGAGGCCAGCGGGCTCAGGACCAACAGGCAGCCGGTCAACATCAGGGTGTGCAGTCTGGTCATGCCGCGTACCTCATGGGTCTCCAATGAGGCCCCAGCATAGAGCGGGGCTGTTAACGGCCTGTGGCCGCCCCGGCTTCGGGGCCGGTTCTCCCGCATTCGTCGTCGAACACGGGAGTCTGGTCGGATGCCTCCCCTTGGCCCGGCGTGTTCGGCTAGGCTGCAGCGACTGACCGCAAGGATGAAGGCCCCCATGATCCGCTGGCTGTTTCTCGCGCTTGCCGCGCTGCCGCTTGCTGCCGGGGCCGTGGTCATCCGCCACGACGTGGACGATGCCCGTTACCGGATCGAGGGATCAGAATTTCCCGCCCTGGCCGACATGCCGGGTGAAGGGCAGGGTGTTCTGATCGCCCCGCAGTGGGTGCTGACCGCAGCGCATGCCGCACCGATGGAGGGTATGGGGCAGACCATCGCCATCAACGGCAAGGACTACGGCGTGGAACGTGTGATCGTGCATCCGGGCTACAGGCGAATGCCGGAAGCCTTGGGCAAGGAAGCACTGGCCACAGGGAGCCCGGCGAAGATCCATGCGTTCCTGGCCGGATCGGATGACATTGCGCTGATCAGGCTCACGGCCCCCGTGAACGATGTGCAGCCCGTACCGCTCTATCGCGGCAGTGCCGAGGTCACGCAGGTCGCCGCTTTGATCGGAAAGGGCGCCACTGGCAATGGGGCGATTGGACTGGTGCCGGGCGGACCGCATCGCACATCGCTGCGGCGCGCATACAACGCCATTACCGGTGGCAATGATCGCTATCTCTGGTATCGGTTCGATGCCCCGCCACAGGGGCTTCCACTGGAAGGCGTATTGGGCAACGGCGACAGTGGCGGCCCGCTGGTCATCGGCGAACACGGCGCGTGGCAGCTGGTGGGGCTGGGCTCGTGGATCAGCGCCGTTCCCGAGCATGCCCTTGAAGCCGGCTTCTATGGCCAGGTGGTGCACAACGTGCGGGTATCGCGCTATGTGGACTGGATCGAGAGCGTCCTGGGTGCGCCCGACTACCGCCCCGTAACACCCGAAGACTGACAGCTGTCACTGGCCGCGGGCCGTGTGATTGCCAATAGTGAGCGCCATGGCGAGGACACCTCGCTACCACTCATCACAAGGGGACCGCTCGTGAACATGCTCCAGCAGATCGTCTCGCAGACACCCGCCTGGGTCTGGCTTCTCCTGGCGTTCCTGGTCACGCGCGGCATTGCCGCGATGAAGCCGGGCGAAACGTCACTGCAGAAACTGGCCGTCGTGCCTGTGCTGTTCACCGTATGGGGCGCCTGGTCGATCAGCCATCGCTACGGAGTGTCCTGGAGCGCCTGGGGCGAGTGGCTGGCCGGCATCGGCACCGGCGCGGCACTGGGGTGGCTGCTGCTGGGCCACGTGAAGCTGACTCTGGATGGCGCCACCGGAAAGCTCTGGCGCAACGCGGACTACAGCGTGTTGCCGCTGCTGCTGGTCACGTTCCTGGTGAAGTACGGTTTCGAAGTTGCATTCGCGGTGTCACCGTCATTGATCGCCAATGCCGGCGCCAGTGCGGCCTACCTGCTGCTTGCCGGTGGATTCACCGGCCTCTTCATCGGCAAGTACTGCCGCTATCTGGCCTCGCTGCGACGGGACGCAGCGGGGAGGGGGCTGGGGGTCGCAGGCTGAATCCCACTCCGCCGTGACGCGTCACATTAATAGCCCGGGAGGGTAGTGCCGACCACTGGCCGGCACTCCCGTCCCTACAGGCTCCAATCAACCCGCATGCCCGCAATCAATGCATTCGGCAGGTCTCGCTGGCGTCCGGGTTCGTTGAACTGGTCAGGGTGCACGATGTAGTGCAGGTTCGGTGCGATCCGGAGCTGCGGGGTGAGCTGGATGCCATAGCTCAGTTCCATCATCACCTGGCTCCCGTGCGGCGTGCCGCTACCGCCGGCCGCGGCGCGGGCAAGGCGCAGGTTCTCCAAGGCGATGCTGCTGTACTTCTGCTGGGTCACAACGAAAGCGATGCTGTCCTGCGGCCGGCCGGCGAACGTGCCTTTCTGCACCACGCCCGCCTGCAGGAAATGATCCTCGATCAGCTGGCCGGAGGTGCCCTTGAGCGCCGCACCGAACAGGGTCAGGCCGCGCCCGGCACCATCCCCGGTGAGTTGCTGCTCGAAGCGGGCGAACACCCCGGAGCGACCACGGCGGTTCGCGTAGTCCTGGCCACTGAGCAGCGCCGGGGTGCCGTTGGCATCGCGCAGTGGATCCAGATAGGTCGAGTTGTCCTGCCAGCCACCGAGTTCGTAGCGGGCTTTCAGTCGTGCCGAAGCAGGGCTGCGCCAACCGAGCGTATAGGGCACGATCCAGCCGGTGGCCTGATTGGTACTCCATTTCAGGCCGTGCTGGCCGTCCTCGGCCTGGCTGGGATCGACCTGGTAGGCGCCGACGCGCACATAGACATCGGGCGTCACCCAGGCCGTGGCATCGGCCATCCAGCTCGATACCGGCCACCAGGTGAAATTACTGGTGCGGAACACGTAGGTCGGGTTGCCGCAGGCCGAATTGCCCTGGAAGTACTGGCACAGCTCCGAACCGAGGTGATGGATGTTGGCGACGCTGCGCCCGGCTTCCAGCACCAATCGGTCGTTCAGCAGTTTCTGTTCGAGCGTCAGGTTGGCCAGGCGCGTGCCCTGGCCACCGTAGATTTCCTGCACCGAGGTGCTGTTGCCGGTACGGCTGTTGGCCAGGTTGGTGCCATGGCGGTTGATGCCGTAGGCCTTGATCGTCGCGCCCCGCCAGCCAAACGCAGCATCCAGGTTCACGTCGGCGCCGAACATCAGCTGGCCGGCATACGCCGTGCCGCTGCGCTTGCCGCCATCGAGCGTGGCGGCTGCCTCGCCGGTGTACGCCAGCTTGGGGGTGAGGACGTCGCTCGCGTCGGCGGCTGCGGCCACGGACGGCAGGGCCAGCAGGATCGCTACCGGCAACAGGCGGCGGGAAGAGCAGGTCATGGGCGAGGTTCCTTTTACAGGGTGGGAGCCGTGACCGGCTTCTTGAGGACGCGCAGCGCGACCGCGGTGACGGCCACGCCGGCCACCAGTGCCAGCAGGTAGACGCCAAGGTGGGTGACCGCGTTCGGGATCGGCAGCACGAACACACCACCGTGCGGCACCTTCAGCTCGACGCCTGCGGCCATCGAGATCGCACCGGCCACGGCCGAGCCAAGGATCAGCGCCGGAATGGTGCGCAACGGGTCGCGCGCGGCGTAGGGGATTGCGCCCTCGGTCACGAAGCTGAGGCCGAGCACGCCCGCGGCACCGGCGGTGCCACGCTCCTCGGCAGTGAAGCGGTTGCTGAACAGCCATGTGGCCAACGCGATGCCCAGCGGCGGCGTCATGCCGCCGATCATCGTCGCAGCCATCGGCGTGTAGACCTGGCTGGAAATCAGTGCGGTGGAGAACGCGTAGGAGGCCTTGTTGACCGGCCCGCCCATGTCCACCGCCATCATTCCGCCCAGCAGCAGGCCCAGCAGAATCGCGCTGCTGCCCTGCATGCCGCGCAGCCAGTCGGTCAGCCAGGCCAGTAGCCCGGCGACCGGCGTGCCGATCACGTACATCATCAACAGACCGACCAGCAGCGTGCCCAGCACCGGCAGGATCAGCACCGGCTTGAGGCCTTCCAGGCTGCGTGGCAGGCGCAGCGCACGGTTGATCCAATGCACGCCGTAGCCGGCGATGAAACCGGCCAGGATGCCGCCAATGAAGCCTGCATCCATGTTGACCGCGACCAGTCCGCCGATCATGCCCGGCGCGATACCCGGGCGATCGGCGATGGAGTAGGCGATGTAACCGGCCAGCGCCGGCACCATCAGCATGAAGCCGGACTTGGCGCCGATCTGGAACAGCGACCAGGCCAGCGTGCCCTTGTGTGCATCGTCGAAGGCATAGATGCCGCCGAGCGCGAACGCCAGTGCGATCAGCAGGCCACCGGCAGTGACGAACGGCAGCATGAACGACACGCCGGTCATCAGGTGCTTGTAGGGGCCTGTGGCCTTGGCCTTTTCGGTGGTGCGGCCTGAAGCCGCCGTCCCCGCCTGCACGCCGGCCTCGGCCAGCGCCTTGCGGATCAGGTTCTGGCCGTCATTGATCGCCGGCTTGGTGCCGCTCTTGAACAGGCGTTTGCCAGCAAAGCGCGACAGATCGACTTCGCGGTCGGCGGCGATCAGCACCAGGTCGGCGGCTGCGATTTCTTCGTCGCTCAATGCGTCCTGCGCGCCGACCGAGCCCTGGGTTTCCACCCGGATCGCGTGGCCCAATGCCTTGGCCGCCTGCTGCAGGCCTTCGGCCGCCATGAACGTGTGGGCGATGCCGGTCGGGCAGGAGGTAACGGCGACGATGTGCTTGCCGGCGTCCGCGGTGGGCGCGGTTGCCGACGTCGCGGCAAGCTGCGCCAGCACGGCAAGCGGGTCGTCCAGCACTTCACCGAGGCTGGCGCGTACGACCTGGGCGTTGCCGAAGCGGGCGGCATCCGCCTCGCCGTCACCCACCAGCAGCAGCTGCGTTGCGGCGGCGGCCTGCGTGGCGGGCAGTGCCCCGGTCACGCCCTGGTCGCTGCGGATTTCGATCGCCAGTTCAGCCCCTTGCTGGCGGGCGGCGCGGCGCAGCGCTTCGGCGGCAAGAACCGCCTCGATGCTGCGTTCGCCTGCGGCGATGACTACGGTGGAAGCTTGCATGGGCACTCCTGGAATTCTTCGGGTTCGTCCTTGCAGGAGGGGGGGCGGGCCAGCCGCAGCACCCTCTGCAGGGGTTTCAATCCAACCGCTCGATCAGCACATCGCCGGTCCACGCGCGCACCTGTGCCGGGTCCAGCCGTCGCGCGTCACCACTTTCCAGCCGGCTCATCGAGAACGCCGTCGCCAGTCGTGCGTAGGCAGCCAGATCGAGGGAGGGCTCCAGCAATGCGGCGGCAATGCCGGCGACCATGGCATCGCCGGCACCGACCGTGCTGCCGCGTGCCAGTCGCGCCGGTCGCGCGACCAGAGCGCCGCTGCGATCAATGAACAACGCGCCGTCGGCGCCCATCGAGATCGCCACAAGCTCAACTCCGCGTTCGACCAAGGCCTGGCCCGCAGCCCGCAGGGCGCTGCGATCCGGCAGCGGCGTGCCGGTCCAGGCCTCCAGTTCGTGGCGGTTGGGCTTGATCGCGTAGGGCAGTGCGCCCTGTGCGCCGCTCAACGCGGCGGCAAGTGCGTCGCCACTGGTGTCCAGCAGTACGCGCGCACCGGCGGCGCTCGCCTGCGCCTGCAGTCTCGCCCATGCATCGGCTGGCAGCCCCGACGGCAGGCTACCGGACAGCACCACTGGCTGGTCCGGCTGGAGCAGGGCGTCGAGTCGGCGCGATACCGCGTCCAGATCGGCGTCACACAGTGACAGGCCGGGCAGATTGATGTCGGTGGTCTCGCCGCTGGCCTCTTCGACCAGCTTGATGTTGGTGCGGGTGCGGCCCGCAACGCGCAGGCAAGCGTCTGCGATGCCGCGCTCGGCGAACAACGCGCTGAACACGCCGTCGTTGCCATCGCCGAGCATGCCCATCGCAGTGGTCGGCACGCCCCAATCGGCCAGGCAGGCGGCCACGTTGATGCCCTTGCCGCCGGCATCGTCGCGGGAGCTGTGGGCACGATGCACCTGTCCCGGATGCAGGTGCGCCAGCCGCACGGTCTGGTCGATCGCCGGGTTCAGGGTAACGGTGAGGGCCTGGGCGCTCATGCGTGCGCTCCATCAAGGGCACGCACCTGCTCGGCGGTTTCGCAGTCCAGCGCGGTAGTGGCCAGCGCTTGCAGATCGGCCAGCGCGTTGCCACGCAGGCGTGCCTTCACGGCCGGGATGTCGTTCGGGGTCATCGACAGTTCGTCCACGCCCAGGCCGGCCAGCAGCATTGCACCAAAGGGATCGCCGGCCAGGCCGCCGCAGACGCCAACCCAGCGCCCATGCAGGCGTGCACCTTCTACCGTGGCGCGGATCGCGCGCAGCACGGCCGGGTGCAGGCTGTCGGCCTCGGCCGCGAGTTCCGGGTTCTGGCGGTCGATCGCCAGCACGTACTGGGTCAGGTCGTTGGTACCGATCGAGAAGAAGTCGGCATGGCGCGCCAGCACATCGCTCTGGGCTGCTGCGGCAGGGACTTCAATCATGATCCCGATCGGCACTTCGGGTGCATCGAGCGCGGCGCGCAACCGTTCGCAGATGGCGCGCAGTGCGATCAGCTCGGGCACCGAGGTGATCATCGGGAACATGATGGACAGGCGTGCGCCGTCCTTCGCCGCGCGATACAACGCACGCAGCTGTGGTTCCAGCAGGTCGGGGCGGCGCAGCAGCAGGCGCGCGCCACGCACGCCGAGGAACGGATTTTCCTCGCGTGGCAGCTCCAGGTGAGCGACCTGCTTGTCGCCACCGATATCGAGCGCGCGCACGATCAGCGGGCGGCCGTCGAGTGCTTTGGCCATCGCCACGTACGTGGCGTACTGCTCATCCTCGCTGGGCGTGCTCCCGCGCTCGAGGAACAGGAATTCGGTGCGCATCAGGCCGACGCCTTCCGCGCCTTGCTCCAGTGCCAGCGGCACCTGCTCGGGAAGGTTGACGTTGGCGCCGATGTCGATGCGGTGGCCGTCAGGGGTCTGTGCCGGCTGCGCGCGTTGCGCCGCTTCACGCTCGCGAATCTGCTGCTGTTCGGCGATCCACGCACGTGCCGAGGCGAGATCGGCCTCGGACGGCGACAGATAGAGGCGCCCGCTGCTGCCGTCGATGATCGCCTCGCTCCCCGCGCTGATCGTCAGCAGCTCCGCGCCAGCGGCGACCAGCGCCGGCAGGCCCAACGTGCGCGAGAGGATCGCGGTGTGCGAGGTCGGCCCGCCCAGCGCGGTGGCGAGGCCAAGCACGCGACCGGTATCGAGGTTGGCCGTGTCGGACGGCGACAGATCAGCAGCGAGCAGGATGCAAGGATGTGCAGGCAGGTCGGCAAGGCCGCCACCCGCCGCGGACGGATCAAGCTGTGCCAGTACGCGCCGGCCCACGTCACGCAGGTCGGCGGCGCGCGCGGCCAACACCGGGTTGCCCAGTGCCGCCAGGCCGGAGGCGATCTGCTCGATGGCCTGGTGCCAGGACCACGCAACGCCATGGCCTTCGACCATCAGCTGGCAGGTACGTGTAATCAGATCGGTGTCGTCGAGCAGTGCGGCCTGCGCCTTGAAGATTGCCGCATCCGAGGCGCCGAGCCGGCGCTGGGTGTCGTCCTGCAGTGCAGCCAGCTGCTGGCGGGTGCGGCTGAGCGCCTCCTGCAGGCGTGCGCCGCCTTCGCCGAGCGGGGTGGGGCGGTCAGCAACGTCGGCATGCGTGCTGGCCAGCACATGCACCGGGCCGATCGCCAGGCCTGGGCTGGCGCCGATGCCGACGATCGCCGCCTGTGCGTCGGGCGGATTCCAGCCCGCAACCGGCGCGGCCTTGCGCTGCGCCGCGCGCTCGGCATCGGCCCTTTCCTGTGCCACCAGCCCGTCCATGACCTTGCGCAGCGTGGCCAGCAAGGCAGGGGCATCGGCGCCCTCGGCAGACACGCTGACCGCGTCGCCATGGCGCAACCCGAGCTGCAGCAGCGCCACCAGGCTCTTGGCATCGGCAGCCTGATCGCCCGCGCGGACCTGTGCGCGGGCCGCGAAGCCGCGCGCTGTTTCAGCCCAGCGCGTGGCCGGGCGTGCGTGCAGCCCGTTGGGATAGGCGATGGTCCAGTCGAAACGGTCGGCCAGGTCAGTCACCGGCACAGTGGGGGCCGTGGTCGCAACATCGCCGGTCAGCGCGCTGATGATCTCGCTCGCATCTGCCGTGGTGAACAGGCGCTGCAGCGTTGCGTCATCCTGGATCAGTCGGGTCAGCCGGCGCAGCAGGGTGATGTGGGTATCGGACTGGGCGGCAATGCCGACCACCAAGCGCGTGGCCTGGCCCGGATTCCACTCCACGCCTTGCGGGAACTGCAGCACGGCAATGCCATCGCGGCGCACCAGGTGACGGTCCTCGCCCAGCCCGTGCGGAATGGCCACGCCATGGCCGAGGAAGGTGTTCGCCAGCGCCTCGCGACGCCCCATGCTGGCCTCGTAAGCCGGCGCAACGCAGCCGGCGGCGACCAGCATCTGCGCCACCTGGGCGATGGCGTCGGCCTTGTCGAGCGCCCGCGCATCCAGGCGGATCAGTTCCCGGCTGACGGGGGCAGGGGTAGTCAAGGGCTGCAAGGCGGGCTCCGGGAAGGGGGTGCTGTGGCGTATTGGGAACGTTCCCACTGATCATTTCAATGTGCACTGCACAAAAATCCAATAGTCCTTTGGCGTTAGCATTGTCCTGAATGGCCATCCGGCCTCGAACAGCGACAGTTTCCGGGAACGGTTCCAATGAGCATCAGCATCAACGACGTCGCGCGCGTGGCGGGGGTCTCCAAGTCCACGGTGTCGCGCGTGCTCGGCGGCGGCCCGGTCAGCGAGGCCGTGCGTGGCCGGGTGGAGGCGGCGATCCGCCAGACCGGCTATCACCCCAACCTGCAGGCGCGGCGCCTGCGTGCCCGGCACACCGGCATCATCGGGCTGATCGTGGCGGACATCCGCAACCCGTTCTTCACGGCGCTGATCCGAGCGGTGGAGGAGGTTGCCTATCGTGAAGGCCTGCGCGTCACCCTCTGCAACACCGACGAGGACCCCGAGCGCGAGGCGCTGTATCTGCAGTTGATGCACGAGGAGCGCATCAGTGGACTGATCTTCGCGCCCACCCGGACCACGGTGGGCCGGCTGGAGCGGCTCACACTGGACTATCCCACGGTGCTGGTGGACCGCGCCGCACCCGGCGGATCGATCGACAGCGTGGTGCTCGACAATCCGGCCGCGATGGCGGGCCTGGTCGAGCATCTGGTCGCGCGTGGCTATCGCCGCATCGGCGGCCTGTTCGGCAGCACCAGCACCACGGCGGCCGAGCGTCGCGACGGCTATCTTGCTGCGATGCGTACACATGGGCTTCAGCCGGATTACCGCGAGGTTGAGCCCACGGCTGAAGCGGCCATTGCAACGGTCGATCAGTGGCTGGCCGGCCCATCGCGGCCGGAGGCGCTGGTCGCCAGCAACAGCCTGCTGCTCATGGGAGCGTTGAAGGCCGCCCGCAGTGCAGGCCTGGCAATTCCAGGCGCGCTGGCACTGGCTGGCTTTGACAACGAACGCTGGACCGAGCTGGTCGAACCGGGCATCACCGTGATCGAACAGCCGGTCGAAGAGATGGGGCGCGCAGCGATGTCGCTGTTGCTTGAGCGCCTGCGCGCGCCGGAGCTGCCGGTACGCCGGCTGGTGATGACGGGCCGGTGCGTGGTGAGGGGATCAACGGCCTTGCGATGAACCGGCGGCCGTTTGCGGCCGTCCATGGAGGGATACCCTCGCGTACATGTGGGTCATGGCTGCCCCTTTTCCTGGCGTATCAAATGAATGGTCATGAGTGGGCCGCTGCAGCCCGCCGGGATGGTCGCGGCAAGGCGCGAACGGAGCAGATCGTTTCCATGACCTCCTCCGAATGATGCAGCGATTCCGAACGCCATCATTTTCCCCGATCGTACGTCCTGCACCCCTATGGGAACGTTTCCCTTCATGGCCAGCGAGTAACCATCGGGCCATGCCGCAAGATAAGCCGTGCCACCTGGGTCCACGAAGTAGACACAGCCGTTGATTGGCTGCAGTGCTCCCCTTAGCAGCCCGGTTGCAAGGACCGCACTCTGCTCAGGCGAGAGCCTGACAAGGACCGGTGATCGGGCCTCCCTGGCACCTGCCAGCGGGGGCACGGAGGTGCAGGCGGCAAACGTCAAAACAAAGAGCGCCGCGAACTTCGCTGAGAACCTGCCCGGCATCATGGACATCTCCTGCCTCCATGCCACAGATTGTTTCCGACCCGAAAGAATATCGGCCGCATCATCAATCAGGTTGCGGCGGGCTTGACGGCATTCTCCCATTCCGCCGATAACCGTGGCCAGTTTTACGAACGGGCGTCGCGCGGATGGGCGCAGCATGTTCTGCTCAATCCTCAGATGTCTTCTGGCAGTTTCGATTCCCCGGCGGACGATGTGGGCCCGGGATGATCGCCCCGGAACGTGAGCGCACTGACTACGGCCAGGGCACAGGCACATGCGCCCGCGTAGGCCATGGCAAGCCGATAGCCGAAAAGCAGCGACTGGTGCGCAACGTCGCTGGACACAACCTGGGCTGCGGCCGTCAGCCCATCCAGGCGCACTGTACCAGCGGACAACCCCTCGGCAAGCGATCGCAGATGCGAAGGATCGCCCCCGGGCAGGTTCGTTTCAAGTGCGTAGTAAGTACCTTTCACCAGAATCAACCCCACCACGGCGATGTTGATGGCCAGGCTGATGAATCTGGCGCTGGTATCCATTCCGGATGCCATGCCAGCGCGGTCGCTGGGCACGGAACTGGTCGTCGTGTTGGTGATGGGCGTATTGATCACCCCCAGGCCCGAGCCCGCAAGAATGCAGCCTGGCAGCAGGGTCAGCCAGCTCGCGTTTTCCGCGCCTGCACCGATCGCCATCATGAGCATCCCGCCGCCCATGGCAAACATCCCGACGGGGATCACGCGCTCAGGCCCGAAGCGCACAGCGAGACGCTCGCCGTAAGGCGGCAGCAGCAGCGACGGCAATGTGTATGCCAGGACAGACAGGCCGGTCGCGATGCTTGAGTAGCCAAGTCCGTGCTGGAAGAACAGTGGCAGGTACACCATCAGTGGCCAGAAACTGAAGTTCATGCCCATCGAGCCCAGCAATGCGCCCGAGAAGCGCCGGTTGCCGAAGATGGAAAAATCGAACATCGGGTCCGGCACCCTGCGCTCGACCGCGATGAATACCGCCAGGCTGATGACGGCAACCAGAGCGGCCGCCATGGAAGGGGCGCTTCCAAGGCCTGCAGGAATGCCCTGGGTGATGTACCAGGTGAAGGAAAAGACGGCCACTGACAGCGAGACGATTCCTGCAAGGTCCAGTTTCCGCTGGCTTGGCGCCCGCGATTCCCGGATGCCCAGAACGGCGAGAGCTGTCGCGCCCACTGCCAGGGGCGCATGCACCAGGAACACCCAGCTCCAGCTGCTGATGACAACAACGCCAGCACCAATGACCGGTCCGAAACCCAGCCCTATGCCAAAGACCACGCCCCAGATGCCAAAGGCCTTGGCGCGCTGTGCGGAGTCACTGAACTGATGGGAAAGCACTGTAAACACGCAGACCAGCATTGCGCCTCCCGCCGCACCCTGCAGCGATCGAGCCACGATCAACGCCGTTCCGCTTCGAGCAAGGCCGCAGGCCAGGGATGTGATGCCGAACAGCAACAGGCTGATCACGAAGATGCGCTTGCGCCCGTACCGATCCGCCAGTGCGCCAGCCGCCATCAGCACCGTCGTGCAGGCGAGGGTGTAGGCATTCATGATCCACTGCAGGCCGCTGAAGCTGCTGCCAAGCTCTGTCTCCAGAATCGGCAGGATGACCGGCACGCTGGAGATTTCCAGCCCGAACATCAGGGACGCCAAGCACGCCGCAGAAAGCGTCAGGCGGTCTCGAGCGGCAGGTGAAAGGGAAGTCATGGGTCTCCTCAGGCAGGTCCGGGATCTGGCGCACTGCCGGGTCGACTGCAGCTGCGCGTTTCAAGTGAGCGGCCATCTTGGAGGGACTTCCATGATGATAAAAATGATTTGATTTAATAGAATTGATCAATCCTCATCATGGATTGCCCCGGTGTTCTTTGACCCCGACCTGCTGCGTGCCTTTGTCGCCGTCGTAGAGACCGGCGGCTTCACCAAGGCGGGTGAGCGCATGAACCTCAGCCAATCCGCCATCAGCCACCAGATCCGGAAGCTGGAAGAGCAGGCGGGCAGCGCCTTGCTGAAACGGACCACGAGAAGCGTGACACTCACCGAAGACGGCGAAGACTTCCTGCGACATGCCGAGCAGATTCTTGCTGCCCAGAGCCTGCTGGTTCGCCGGTTCCAGAGGGCTCCCGTTACCGGAGCAGTGCGCCTGGGTGTGCCAGAGACCTATGCCGGCGACCGGCTGACCGCAATGCTGTCGCGCTTCTCCCGCAGGTTCCCCGCGGTGCGGCTGGATGTAGTCGTGGAGTCCTATGGGGCACTGAACGAACAGATACAGGCGGGAACACTCGACCTGGCGGTGAACCTGTTCCTGCGGGAGGACGTTGAGTGGCCGGTTCTGAGGCGGACACGTTTCGTCTGGGCCATCGGCTCGGGATTTGAGTACGAACCGGAGAAGGCGCTGCCACTCGCACTCGCGCCCAGCCCGTGCATGCACCGCGACGTGTGCATCGGAGCACTTGTTGAAGCCGGCCTGGAATGGCGCGTCACCTTTACCTCGGCGAACCAGCAGGGCCTGCGATCGGCTGCGAAGTCCGGGCTCGCCATCACTGTCGCTCTTCAGGATGACATCCAGGATGGCCTGATGATTGCGGGCAGTGGATTGGGGCTTCCTGTGCTCCCCGCCGCGAGCTTCCGGCTGATGCGCAGTGCAGCCGTCCGGACGCCCGCGATCGAAACGTTGGAGGAGCAGTTGCTCCGCGCTGGCGATGGCGCATGTTCGGTCCGTGCACTCAGCGCGGTGGGCTGAAGCGCAGCGACTGGACAGTACGTTTCGTAACGGGCGGTAACGGATATCCGCGTGCGCTGGACGGGTTGATCTCCGCACGACCTGGATTCGCCTTCGCATTACGGCAAGAGCGGGCCAGGGGAGTTCCAATTGCAAATGACTCTCACTACACTTGCGGCATCCAACCCCTTCCGTCGCCTATGGCGGCCAGAACTCCGGCTCCCAACGTGAATTCCCCGCGCCACCTGTGCAGACCGCAGGCATTTGCCCTGAGGGTGATGTGTCCACGCTAGGCCGGGGCACGGGCAGCAACGCGGAACAGGCCTCCTCCACAGAGCCGGGCATTCCTGAAGACGCCTTGCCAACGGGCGGGAACCTCCTTGCGAAAGCCTATGCCCGCTGGCGCGGACCCATCCTCCGTGGTCTTGCACGCGTCAGAGGTGCGGACGGTGAGGACGCCCTGCACGACGGTGCGGTGAAGTGGATTGCGGCATGCCCTGCACTGGAATCCTGCGATCAGCAGGGCGCCTACCTTCGCCGGACGGTGATGAACACCGTGGCCGACGAATACCGCGAGCATCATGCTGGGCGACGCCTTCAGACCTTGCCGCTGGCAGACGCGGAGGAGGCTGGCCACGCCATGGCCAGCGATGAATCACAGTGCCCGTTGCAGCTCAGCGCCCAGCGGCAGCGCCTGGAACGCCTTCGAGAGGCACTGGCCGAGCTGCCGGAACGTCAACGCGAAGCCTTCGTGCTCTGCCGCTTCGATGGGCTGACCCAGGAGGACGTGGCCGCTCGCATGCAGATCTCCCGCCGCATGGTGGTCAAGCACCTGTCGCGAGCGGTTGCCTACTGCGAAGTGCGGGTACGCTATGCGTCTCTGGCACAGATGCAGGAGCTGCATCGCCCGACCAAGGCGGGCGAGGCGTTGGCGCCTGCCATCGATGCTGATTTTCCCTGCCGATGACCGATCTCCCTTCTGCCGCAGGTTCCGACCCGTTTGCCCTGCATGAGGCGGCCGCCGCGTGGCTGGTGCGGCGGCAGGATGCGGACTGGCAACCGAAGGACGAGGCGGCCCTGCAGCACTGGCTGGCCGGGTGCGAAGCACATCGACAGGCGTTCGCCGATGTGACCAGAACCTGGCACGACCTGGGCCAGCTGCCACGCCCCGTACTGGCCTCGGACGCGCATGCGGTGATCACCCCAGCAGTACCTGCACCTGCCGCTCTACGGCGGGGCAGGGCGGCGCGGCGTGCACGATCGTGGCGCCTGCCACGCGTTGCGGCGGCTGCGGCCGTGGCGATGCTGGCCTTGGGGTACGTCGGCTACGGTTGGTACGCCGCGCCCAGCTACGTACAGGACGTGGCCACCGGCGCGGGCGAGATACGTGATCTGCAATTGCCGGACGGCTCACGGATTTCGCTCAATGCACGCAGCACGCTGGCCGTGCATTTCTATCGATCCCGCCGTGAAGTGGTGCTCAGCCAGGGCGAGGCGTTCTTCGAGGTCGCCCCGGCGGCCGACCGGCCCTTCACCGTTGATGCCCAGCGCAGCCGGGTGACGGTGGTCGGCACGGCCTTCAATGTGCGCAATGGGCCGGGCGAAGTCGTGGTCAAGGTGCTGCATGGGCACGTGCGGGTACAGCCGGATCGCGCCGAAGGTGCCTCGCCGGTCAGCCTGCGCGCCGAACAGGGCCTGGCCGTTACCACGCTCACAGCCGCCTACCGCTCCATTGCCGCCAGTGCAGACAGCATTGGCGGCTGGCGCAACGGGCGCCTGGTGTTCCGGCGCACCCCGCTGGACGAAGTGGCGCAGGAGGTCGGGCAGTATCTGGGCCATCCCGTCACGTTGGGCCAGCCAGGGCTGAAGTTCCTGCCGGTCTCCGGCTACGCAGCCACCGATGCCCCGGCCACCTTCCTGGAAGCACTGCCGGATCTGTTGCCGGTGCAGGTGACCCGCACTGCCCAGGGCGGCTACCGCATCGACGAACGGCCTGTGACCCGCTGACGCCGGAACGAAAATTTCTTCCGGCGCGGGTTCCCACCCCACCGCCATTTTCCGTTTACCCCAGTGAGGCCAGTAGCGGCCAAGCATGATGGAGCGGTAATGGGGTACATGAAGATCAAGCGCGCACTTGTTGCTGGCGCGTTCTCTACGGGGGTACACGCCAAGCGGCTGCCGTTGCTGGCACTGTGCATTTCCAGCGCGCTGGCAGCGCCGGCCATTGCACAGTCGCAGCCGGCTGCACGCGTGCAGTTCAATATTCCGGCGCAACCGCTGGATGCCGCACTGCGCCGCTTTTCCGAGCAGTCCCGGCAGCAGGTGCTGTTCAGCGAATCGGCGGTGGCGGGCCGTCGCGCTCCGGCCTTGACCGGCAGTTACACGCCGCAGGAAGCACTGGCGCGCCTGCTGGAGGGCAGTGGGGTGCGTGTCAATGCCACGCGTCCGGGCGTGTTCACCCTGGCGCAGGACGCAGCAGCACCTGCGCGCAGCAAAGACACCCAGACCACCCTGCAGACGGTGAACGTCACCGCCAATGCCCCAAGCGATGGCGCTTACACGGCACGTGAACTGAGCCTGGGCAAGCTGGGGCAGAGCATCCGCCAGACCCCGCAGTCGGTCAGCGTGATCACCCGCCAGCAGCTGGACGACCGCAACCTCACCACGCTGGACGAGGCCCTGGCGCAGACCACGGGTGTGACCAAGACCGCCCGCAACTTCGGCAACCACAAGTTCTCGATCCGCAGCTTTACCGTGGACGACAGCAACTATCTGGTCGACGGCGTGGCCGGCATCGTCTATGCCCCCGTGGGTTGGCTGCCGATCGACACCGCGGTACTGGAGCGCGTTGAAGTGCTGCGCGGTGCTGGTGGCATGATGCTGGGTGCAGCCGACCCCAGCGGAGCAATCAACATGGTGCGCAAGCGCCCGCGCGACCAGGCTCATCTGGATCTGGCCGCAACTGTGGGCTCGTGGGACAACTACCGCGTCGAGGTGGATGGCGGTGGCCGGCTCAATGCTACCGGCAGCGTGCGCGGCCGACTGGTCGCCGCCTATCAGGACCGCGACTACTTCCAGCGGGGCACCTCATCGAAAACGCCGGTGGCCTATGGAGTGATCGACGCCGACCTGGGCACGGATACCACGCTGACCTTCGGCCTGCGTCATCAGGCCAGTGACACCGAGGGCTACTGGCTGTTCGGCCTGCCGCGCTACACCGATGGCGGTGCGCTGGACATCAAGCGTTCCACCTCGCTCATCCAGGACTGGAACCGGCAGGAGGGCTCCGTCGACGAAGCCTTTGCAGAGGCGGAGCACCGCTTCAACGAACGCTGGAAGGCACGCCTGTCGGTGAACCGCACCGAATCGGACCTGGACCAGCGTGTCGCGGTTCCGCTGGGCGGGGTGGACCGCGCCACCGGCATCGGTTCGCGCTTCTATGACATTTATTTCAATCGCTCGCGCGTGCGCAGCGATGGCGTCGACCTGCACACCACCGGCAGTTTCGACGCCTTCGGCCGCAGCCATCAGGTGCTGCTGGGCGCGATGTGGTCGCGCCAGCGTACCCGCCAGAGCTCGGCGGACCTGGCCATCGACGTGCCGATCGATGTCTATGCACCGGACCATAGCGCCATTGCACAGCCTCTCCAGCCCGCGTGGGACTGGTCAGAAAATGCCCGCGCGCAGCAGAGCGGTGTGTACAGCAACCTGCGCCTGCAGCTGGCAGAGCCGCTGCACCTTACGCTCGGTGGCCGGCTGAGCTGGGTGAAGTACCAGTCCAGCGATGGCTTCACCGGCGCCAAGAGCCGCGACTACGAACAGAAGCACGAATTCACCCCATACGCCGGCCTCGTCTACGACCTGGGCCCGCAATGGTCGGTCTATGCCAGCTACGCCGATACCTTCCAGCCGCAGAGCTCGTACGTCACTGCGTCCGGCTCGGTGCTGGATCCGGCCATCGGCGCCAACTACGAGCTCGGCGTGAAGGGTGAGTTGAACGATGGCCGCCTGAATGTCTCCGCCGCAGTGTTCTCCATCCGCAAGACCGGCAACGCCGTGGTGGACGAATCCGACCCGGGCAGCTGCCGTGGCTCGCTGGCGTCGTCCGATTGCTACCGCAATGGCGGAAAGCTGCGCAGCAAGGGTTTTGAGCTGGAGGCCAGCGGCGAACTGGCGCCGGGCTGGCAGATGATGGCGGGCTATACCCACGTCACCAGCCGCGACGATGAGGGCGCGACCATCAGCGCCGAGACACCGCGCCACCTGCTGCGCCTGTCCACGTCCTACCAGCTGCCCGGCAGGTGGAACGCATTCTCCGTGGGCGGTGGTGTATCGGCACAGAGCAGCTACTCCTATCCGGCCTACGACGACCCGGACTGGCGCATGGGCGCAGCGGGACGTGCCGTGTGGGACCTGCGGGCCGGCTACCGGATCAATCCGCGCTGGAGCGTAGGCGTCAACGTGGCCAACCTGTTCGACACCCGCTACTACGCGATGATCAGCCAGATCCGCCGCGGCAACTTCTTTGGCGAACCCCGCAATGTGATGCTGACGCTGCGCGGCTCGCTGTGACCTTCCGTAGCCGGCGGGGCAACGGCCTGCCCGCCACGGGGCAGGCATGAAAGCGGGCTTTCGGCAGAGCATGTCGTGGCTGCACACCTGGTGCGGCCTCACCTGTGGCTGGTTGTTGTGCGCGATTTTCCTGACCGGCACGCTCAGCGTGTTCCGTGAGCCGATCACGCGATGGATGGAGGCCGGCCCCGTGCCGGCCTCCTCGCCGGCGGTGGACACCGCAACGCAGGCGGTACGTGCGCAGCACTGGCTGGCCGCCAACGCCGCCGATGCCCGGGCGTGGCAGATCCGTTGGCCTGCCCAGCAGGGCTGGCCACTGGAGCTGTCATGGGAGGGTGGCGACGGCTCCGCGCACGAACGCTGGGTGGATGCCAGCACAGGCATGCCACAGCCTCCACCTCGCCTTCGGGAAACCGAAGGCGGGCGCCACTTCATGTCCTTCCATTACACCCTGCACGGCGGCATGGCCGGCTACTGGCTGGTGGGCTGGATCACCGCCTGCATGCTGCTGGCGCTGGTGTCCGGCGTGGTGGTGCATAAACGCATCTTCAAGGACTTCTTCACCTTCCGCCCGGGCAAGGGACAGCGCAGCTGGCTGGATGCGCACAACCTGAGTGCCGTGCTGACCCTGCCGTTCCTGTTCATGATCGGCTACACCGGGCTGACCTTCTTCTACAGCAGCTATCTGCCGTGGCCGGTGCATGCGGCCTATGGCGATGCCGATGACGCCTATGCGCACTATGAAGCCGAGCTGGCGCCTGCACAGCCGGCTCCACCAGGCATCCTGGTATCCACCGCGCAACTGCCGGACCTGCAGCAACTGCTCGCACGCGCGCAGGCCATCAACGGGCAGCCGCCGGCACTGATCGTGATCCAGGCACCCGGCACCGTGCACAGCGTGGTGGAGGTGATCGGCCGCAAGCCCGAGGGGGGCGCGGACAGGCATCTGCTGACCGAAACCAGCCGGGCGGCGTTCGATGCTGCCAGCGGCACGCTGCTGCAACAGCATGGCGCACATCCGCATGCGATTGGCGCCGTACAGGTGCACGAAACCATCGAAGCACTGCACAAGGCCGATTTCGGCGGCTGGCCGATGAAGTGGCTGTACTTCATCAGCGGCCTGCTCGGTACGGCGATGATCGCCATCGGCACGCTGCTGTTCTCGATCAAGCGGCGCAAGCGCAGCGAGCATGAGTTCGGCGCGGCCACGGCGGGCATCTACCGCTGCGTGGAAGCGTTCAACGTCGCATCGCTGGCTGGGGTGGCGCTGGCAAGCATCGTCTACCTGTATGGCAATCGGTTGCTGCCATTGGAAATGAGCGATCGCAGTGCGTGGGAAATACGCATTTTCCTTTTGACCTGCGCTGCCTCGGTGCTGCATGCGCTTTGGCGCCCACCGCGCCTGGCCTGGATCGAGCAGTTGTGGCTGGCCGCAGCACTGTGCCTGGCACTGCCCCTGGTGAATCTGGCAACCACCGGGCAGGGGCTGCTGATGTATCTGCAGCGGGGCGCATGGCAGCAGGCCGGGGTGGAGCTGGTCGCACTGGCCTTCGGGCTGATGCTGGCAAGAATGGCCCTGATGCTGCAGCGCCGCTGGCCACGGGCGCAGGAGGCGGCGCGCACTGCCAAGCCTCCGGCAGGGCGGGGCGCGGGCCATCGCTGGCAGGTGGCAAGCCGGGTACTGGGCGCCTCTCTGGGCGGCTACGTGTTCACCGCCGCTACTGCTACCGCACTGGCGTTGCTGCTGCCCGCGCTGGTGGGTGTAAGGACGTCCGTTTCGGTACTGACCAGCTCACTTATGGGGTTCGTGCTGTTGATTGCCGTTGCAGTGGGCGTCTTCAGTGCCCGCAGTGTCGGGAAGGTGTGGCTGAGTCTGGCGGCGGGGAGTGTCCTGATGGGGGTGTGGGTGGTAGTGCTGCAGCGAGGGTAGGGCGGAGGGGCGAGGCGCACGGGATCATGCCGGCGGTCACCGTGCCCGCCCTCGCCGAATTCACCTCTCAGCAGCGAGAATGGGCCACTGGACGCGCCCTGAAGCGCGCCACTCACTGCCTGCAGGATCGTAACGATGTCCAACACCCCCTTTGGTGAATCGTCATGCGCTGCCGCCGCCAGCGGTTGCGTCGAGGTGCGTGGTGCGCGCGAGCACAACCTCAAGAATGTCGATGTCTCCATCCCGCGCAATGCACTGGTGGTGTTCTCCGGGGTATCGGGTTCCGGCAAGTCATCGTTGGCCTTCGGTACCGTCTTCGCTGAAGCACAGCGGCGTTACTTCGAGTCCGTTGCGCCCTATGCACGCCGCCTGATCGACCAGGCGGGCGTGCCGGACGTGGATGCCATCGATGGCCTGCCGCCAGCAGTGGCCCTGCAGCAGCAGCGCGGCGCCAGCAATGCGCGCTCATCGGTGGGCAGCGTGACCACCCTGTCCAGCCTGGTGCGCATGATGTACTCGCGTGCGGGGGCGTACCCGGCCAACCAGCCCATGCTGTACGCCGAGGACTTCTCGCCCAACACGCCACAGGGCGCCTGCAGCACCTGCCATGGCCTGGGGCATGTCTACGAAGTGACCGAAGCGCTGATGGTTCCGGACCCGTCGCTGAGCATCCGCGAGCGCGCCATCGCTTCCTGGCCGCCGGCCTGGCATGGCCAGAACCTGCGCGACATCCTGGTCACGCTGGGCTACGACATCGACGTGCCGTGGAAGACGCTGCCGAAGAAGGACCGGGACTGGATCCTGTTCACCGAAGAAGCCCCCAGCGTGCCGGTCTATGCCGGGTTCACGCCCGCCGAAACCCGTGCTGCGCTGAAGCGCAAGCAGGAGCCCAGCTACATGGGCACGTATACCGGCGCACGCCGCTACGTGCTGCATACCTTTGCCAACACCCAGAGCGCGCTGATGCGCAAGCGCGTGTCGCGCTACATGGAAGGCAAGCTATGCCCGGCCTGCCACGGAAAGCGCCTGAAGCCGGAAGCACTCTCCGTCACCTTTGCCGGCGTGGATATCGGCGAGTTCATGCGGCTGCCGCTGGATCAACTGGCGGCGCTGCTGGAGCCCATCGCACAAGGTGATTTCGGCGCGCACAGCAAGGGCGCTCGCACCCGCAGGAGCGCGACACCCCGCGATCGCGCCCGGAGGGCCGCGAGTGGCCAGGCGACCCACGAGGGTGCTCCCGACGTGCGCCTGACCTCGGCCTTGTCCGAAGAGAAGCGACTGGCCGCACAGCGGCTGGCAGGCGGTGTGATGGCGCGGGTACGCCAGCTGCGTGACCTGGGCCTGGGGTATCTCTCGCTGGATCGCGCCACGCCAACCCTGTCCGCTGGCGAACTGCAGCGCCTGCGGCTGGCCACCCAGCTCAGCTCCTTGCTGTTTGGTGTGTTGTACGTGCTCGATGAGCCCTCGGCCGGCCTGCATCCGGCCGACAGCCAGGCGTTGTACGACGCGCTTGAGCGCTTGCGCGACGGCGGCAACTCGGTGTTCGTTGTTGAACACGATCTGCAGCTGATGCGCCGCGCGCAGTGGCTGGTGGATGTGGGCCCGCAGGCGGGGGAGCACGGCGGGCGCGTGCTCTACAGTGGCGAGCCCGATGGCCTGCGCCACGTCCAGGAGTCGCGCACGGCCCTGTATCTGTTCGATCAGGTGCCGGCGCCTGCCAGCCAACAGCGCAGCGCCAACCGCTGGCTGGAATTGAAGGGCATCCACCGCCACAACCTGCGGGGCGTGGACGCGCAGGTGCCGCTGGGGCTGCTGACGGCGGTGACCGGTATTTCCGGCTCCGGCAAGTCCAGCCTGATGGCGCAGGCGCTGCCCGAGCTGTTGCTGCTGCACCTCGGGCATGAGCCCGCGGACGACAGCGCCGATAGCGCGCCCACCGACGGACCGACCGTGATTGAAACGACGCGGGGCACATTGGCAGGCGATATCGACGCCATCCAGCGGGTGGTGCAGGTCGACCAGAAGCCCATCGGCCGCACGCCACGCTCCAACCTGGCCACCTATACCGGGTTGTTCGATCACGTACGCAAGCTGTTCGCCGCGACACCCGCCGCGCGCCGCCGTCGTTTCGATGCGGGTCGCTTCTCGTTCAACGTGGCCAAGGGCCGGTGCGAGACCTGCGAAGGCGAGGGCTTCGTCAGTGTCGAACTGCTGTTCATGCCCAGCGTCTATGCGCCGTGCCCCACCTGCCACGGCGCCCGTTACAACGACGCCACGCTGAAGGTGCAATGGAATGACCGCAACATCGCCGAGGTTCTGCAGATGACGGTTGACCAGGCGCATGCGTTCTTCAGTGAGGAAGAGGCCATTGCCCGGCCGCTGCAGTTGCTGCAGGAGATCGGGCTGGGCTACCTGCGGCTCGGCCAACCGGCCACCGAGCTTTCCGGTGGTGAAGCGCAACGCATCAAGCTGGCCACCGAACTGCAGCGCAGCCAACGCGGGCGCACGCTGTACGTGCTGGACGAACCCACTACCGGCCTGCATGCCTCGGATGCGGACAGGCTGCTGGTGCAGCTGCAGCGGCTGGTGGACGCGGGCAATACGGTGGTGATGATCGAGCATGACATGCGCGCGGTCGCGCAGGCGGACTGGGTGATTGATGTCGGGCCTGGCGCAGGCGGGGCAGGGGGCACCATCGTGGCGAAGGGAACGCCGCAGCAGGTGGCGCGGGCCAAAGGCAGCAGGACGGCACCGTTTCTTGCGAAGGAGTTGGCCTCTCTGTAGGGCCGAGCCATGTTCGGCTGTCGATGTGGGTATCGGTCAGGCCATGCGGCGCGCCCGGGCACACCATCGTCCTTGCGCCCTTGATCAGCTTCGCCGCCCATTGACAGGGTAGAACGATCGTTCTACCTTGGCGCCGTGAACACAATCACCACCGACACCCAGCAGAAGATCCTGGCCACGGCCGAGGCGCTGATCTACCAGAACGGGATCCACGCCACCGGCATGGACCTGCTGGTGAAGACCTCCGGCGTTGCCCGGAAGAGCATCTACCGGCACTTTGAAAACAAGGACCAGGTGGCCGCTGCGGCATTGAACGCGCGCGACGTGCGCTGGCTCACCTGGTTCCAGCAGGAGTGCGACAAGGCCGACACCCCGGAAGCACGCATCCTCGGCATGTTCACCGTGCTCAAGGGCTGGTTCCAGTCCGAGGGCTATCGCGGCTGTGCCTTCATCAACACCACAGGCGAGGTCGGCGACGCCGACGATCCGATTCGCCACATCGCCAAACATCACAAGCAGAAGCTGCTCGATTACACGCTGGAACTCACCACGCAGCTGGATATCGAGCAGCCGGACGCGCTGGCGCGGCAGCTGCTGGTTCTCATGGAAGGCGCCATCACCGTCTCACGCGTGATGGGCGACTACAACGCCGCAGACACTGCCAGGGATGTTGCAAAGGTGTTGTTGGAGCAGGCCAGGCGCTGACGCCCGAGCCATCAAAAACCGTCGAAGCACCCCGTTCATCCATTTGATTGGAGGCCCCACCGTGTCCACTGATGCACCCCGTCCGCCACTTCCCCCGTTCACCCGTGAATCGGCCATCGAGAAAGTGCGCCTTGCCGAAGATGGCTGGAACACCCGCGATGCCGACAAAGTTGCGCTGGCCTATTCGCTGGACACCCAGTGGCGCAACCGCGCCGAGTTCACCCATGGCCGCGAGGAAGCGCGGCAGTTCCTGGCCCGCAAGTGGAACAAGGAGCTTGAGTACCGGCTGATCAAGGAGCTATGGGCCTTCACCGACAATCGTATTGCCGTGCGCTACGCCTATGAGTGGCATGACGACTCCGGCAACTGGTTCCGCTCCTATGGAAACGAGAACTGGGAATTCGGTGCGGATGGCCTGATGCAGCGCCGGTTCTCGAGCATCAACGACATGCCGATCAAGGAAAGCGAGCGCAAGTTCCATTGGCCGCTGGGGCGTCGCCCGGATGATCATCCGGGGCTGTCTGACCTGGGTATGTGAGCGGCCGCAGTGGCGATTGGGTCGGCCCACAACCCGCGCCCTTGTAGAGTCGAGCCATGCTCGACTATTGCCCTGACGTCCGCTTCCGGCCAACGGATGCACTCCTCATGTAAATCCGGCTAAGCTGCGGGGCGTCCACGCGTGGAAACGCCAGATCCCCTCAAGAGGCTGCCATGGAAGTGCAGTATCAGCTGCTAGCGAGTGCATTGATGGGGGTCTTTGTCTTCCTGTTCTTTCTTGCGCGTGATTACTGGAAGAGGCCCAGCTGGCTGTTCGGCACCTTCGATCCCAACATGGGGTTTGCCTCTGAAGTCGAGCTCATCTCACAGGCCAACAAGACAATGCTCCTGCTTGGGGCGCTTGCGTTGATCTGGGCCATCGTCGGTCCTTCGCCCTACCGCAGGAACTGGGAGATCGAGGTCATGGGCCTGGTCCTCGGCATGCTGGTCTGCTATGTGCTGATCGTCCGCCTTGCGTCTTCCCGCATTCGATCCAACCCGCATTGATCCCGCAGCGACCTGTGAAGCGCCCCCAAAGAGCTGGACAGTTGGGCGGCCAAGCGTCCTTGTAGAGTCGAGCCGTGCTCGACTACGGCATGCCACATCGCGCGCCCTCAGGCACCTCGCCCGCGAATATCTGCAGCACCCGATCCAACAGAACAGGTTCCGGCACGCCAGCCAGTACCTGCTCCAGGTAGTCCACGGGTTCCAGCTGCCATTGAAGCAACGCACGAAGCTGCAGGACGGCGGGCGCCCGCTGCTCCGCGTCCAGCGAGACCTGCAACAGCAGATGTTGCGAGCGCCTCTCCAGCCACAGCACTGGAACGCCTCCACAGTGAATCTGGAACCCGGCATCTTGATGCCGCTCGACGAGCTGGAAGCCCTGCCGTGGCCGAGACTCCACGAACTGCATCGCTTGGCGGCGCAGTTGTGAGAATCGATCGTCGTTGATGCTTTGGAACCCGACTGGCGACGGCGCCGGTGGCGCCGACCACCGCGCCTGCGCCGCAACCACCGCGACGAGACAAAGCGCGGTGGCCGCCCAGCGATGCCGCGTCACTCAGCCGTCCGGGCGTACCCGTGTGCTTGCGTGCGCCACCAGGCCCAGCCCGGCCATGATCAGCCCCTCCATGACGCGGGGGCCGACGTATTGCTCCAGCTCGCCGTTCTCGCGGGCACGCTGTGCGGCCAACAAGATTTCCAGCACTACCCGAAGGCCGGCCAAGGAGCAATCGGTGTCCGCCAGGGCGATGCGCCGGCCGGGCATCTGATGGCGCTCCGGCCAAGGCTGACCATCGGAGGCGGCGCCGGAGCCGATGCTGTGCAGCAGGGCGATGAGCGTGTTCGGATCCAGAGCGGCGCCGTTGGCCGGCCCGTCGTGGATCGGGTGCGAGGCAGGGGAGTGGGGCTGGGTCATGGCTGGGCTCCTTGCGTGCAGGCAGAAGCCGCCACCGATAAAGGTGGCGGACGGTGCGAGGTTCGAAACCCGGTGTTCGCTAAACCGGCAGGCACAAGGCCTCCACGCACCGCCCGCCATAGCCGGCCGACGGATTGCCAGCCGGCACCACACAGGGTGATGCCGGCTGGCAAGCGTTTACTTCAGCGAACTACCGGGGTTTCGAATCCCGGCCACCTGTTTTCGGCGGCACGGAGAGGAATACGCCCGGCTGTGCGCGATGCCAATGCAGTAAGGCCGATGCCGTCACCACATTCAACATTTTCAGAATCGTTGCATATGGCTCAATGAGGCCGGAGCCTTGCGCCGCAAGGCTGTTGTCGATGTCGGCGGTGCACGCCTGACGAGTGTCGGTATCCGCCCGGCGGAGCCATGAGCGAGGCGGATGCGACAGGATTGCCAAAGCCCCCCAGGCGTCAGTACCCCTTCAACGCGACCTTGGTCCGCTCCAGCCACGCGGCATTGTGGCTGCGCGCATGGCGCGACCAATGCTGGGCATCGTCGATGATGCTGGCAAACAGGCTGCGGGCCTGCTCACGGTCGGTGGGCTGCGGTTGTGCCATCAGCCACTCGGCGTAGAGGCAGCGGGCGGCCGCATCGTTTCCACACTCCACAGCACGCTCGAACGCGGCGCGGGTGCCTGGCGCCTGGGCAGCAGCCAGTGCCTGCGCGTAAAGCAGGGTCTGTTCCGGCTTGCGGCGCACGTCCGGATGGCGGGCAAACAGGCCGTCCAGCGTCTCCACTGCAAGCGAGGCATGCCCGGACTCAAGGCGGGCACGCGCCAGGCCGGTAAGGATGTAAGGGTCGTCGCCCAGTGGCGAGCTTGCGGCCTGCTCAAGCAGGGTTCTGGCTTCCTCCGCCTGGCCGGCATCCAGCAGCGTCATGCCCAGGCGAACCCGGTTCTGCACGGTGGGCGTTCGCGACAGATCAGCACGTGCGTTGCGCAGGTCCTGACCCGGGTCCATGAGCTGCTTGGCAGAGCGGACGACCTGCCGGGCGCCGCGCGAGTGACGGACTTCCGGGAAGTAGATCGCCAGGAAGTAGACGACGCTGCCGAGCAGCGGGAACGAAAAGAGCAGGATGAGCCAGTAGAGGCTCTGGCCCGAGCGGATGGCGTGCACCGCGAAGTAGATGGCTGCCAGCACGTGGAGTCCGATTCCGATATAGGGCATGTGTGCCGCCTCGTCCTTGTGGGGTTGGCACTATAGTGGGCGTGGGGTGGGGCGCCAATGGGGTGATGCTCGGTCTGACGTGACGCGTCCGTTGTATACGTCCGCTCCGACAGCCACCACCTCGCAGGTAAGAGCGTCATGCGGCCAGCCGTCGGGCCGCAGAATCGAGTGGCGCAGGAGAGAATTCCGACGCCTGAGTCTATTCACCGAACCGGGCATCCGAATGCCAACATTCCCACCGATCAATCCATCACTGTATGTCCTCGAACTCGAAGCCGATGAATACCAACGCCCCCGACAGGCCCTGATCCGGCTGGAGTTCACCGAGGGGGATCGCCCCGCCATCAAGCTGAAGGTCTATGCCCAGCACCAGCATGACGGGTGGCACTTCATCGGCAGCTTCGGCGGCAAGCTGGACTGTGTTGATGGCACGGGTCCGCATTACAGCATCACCGATGGCAACATGTATCTCAGCGAGCTGAGAGGTTTGCACATCGGTACCTGGTGCCAGAATCAGGTCATGCTTTGGCTGCAGCGGCAACCGCCGGGGCGTATCCGTTCCTTCTGGCTCGCTCCTGCCGATGCCCACGAACAGAACCAGGCACGACGCAACCGCTTCTATGAACAGTTCGGCAGCCAGATCGACTGGACTGTCCCGGGGATAAATGGGCGATCCCAAGTGCAGCCCACGTCTGACCTCCACGCGCTGGACGACGTTCGCGGGGTCAAGGCCATAGACATCGGCACCGCACTCGCGAAGGCCTATTCGCGCATCGAACTTCTGGAGCTTCAACTGAGCGGAAACCGCAGACAGTTCGCAAACCACGACAAGGAAGTGCAACAGGCTTCCGCTCGTGGCACTCTCCGCTGCTTGGGCGGCATTGCTTTCGCGCTGATCCTGGGGGCGATAGTTTTTCTGAAGTTGCGGTAATCGGCGCGCGAGGTTCATCACGAACATCTCCCGCAGTTCTTCAGGCTGTAGGAACAGTACAATCCGGAATCATCCACTCCTTGCTGGCCCACCATGTCGATTCGAGTAGCGTGCCTGTGCGGGAAAGTTGCCATTGAGTTGCAAGGACAGCCGGTAGCGCGCGCCAACTGCCACTGCGCATCCTGCAGGGACTTCTACGGAGTACCCATGTTCTCTGCAACGGCATGGGAGCCCGCCTCCGTTCAGATGAAGGCCTCTGACGTGAGGAGCTTCAGCCATCCCGAAAAGCAACTGAAGAAGACCTTCTGTGCCGTTTGCGGCGAGGTTGTGTTCGGCACCAATCGGCTCGGCATGCATGTAGTTCCCAATGCCATGCTCCACCGCATCAGCGGAGAGGGCTCTTATTCCAGCTGGGCTCCCACCATGCACCTGTTCTACCGCCAGCGGGTGGTGGATGTTGTGGATGATTTGCCCAAATACCTCGACGGCTGGGATGGCCCTCTCTACTCACCGGAATGACTGAGCAAGTGCAGAACTGACTGACTCAGCCGACGCGCTCCGCAAGCAGGCCCACAATTGCAGTGGTTCGGGGCAGGGCAGGGACGAGGGAACGACCTTCCGCATTAGTGCGCCCGCGGCGACGAAACAGTCATCCCGGGTTCGTCCTCAATGAATCGTTGGGCCTGGCCCTCACCATGAGGACATACGTACCCTCCGGACCATCGGCCTCACTACACACGCGCCACCCTTGAGACTGATAGAACCGCTTGGCAGGATCATTGGCTTTCAGGCATTTCAGCGTTGGTGCGGCGGAAAAATACCTGTCGCAGCCCGCCAGCAGCATTCTTCCCACGCCGCATCGCTGATAGTGCGGATGAACAAATAGGTTATGCAAGAAGCTGTCGTCCTGCCATACGGACGCAAAACCGATGGGGGTGCACGAATGCTCTGCCACCAGAATCCGCTCGCCTGCAGTGCTCACATCAAAGTCTTCAAGCTTGTGGGCGCCAATGGCAGCCCACGAGAAAGCGGCATCGCGGGATGCGACAAACAGCTTGCGAAGGGCCTCTCGATCGGCCTCGACAAACTCGCGAACGATGACCTGCCCCTTATTAATGTGACGCATCACGGGCAACGATCTCGCGGCGAAAGAACCCAGCCACCATCTGCAGCCATCTGCCTGTAGGGCTTTCCGGCGAAGCACTGGACAGCGCCGTTAGGGATGTCGCCACATCGAGAGCCCGGCAGGTTCTCCCAGCCACCTTCAATTCGACGGAAGAACATTCCATTGATACAGCGCAGATCCTGCGCCTTCTGTGTCGGCCGCACCTGCTGGCGCTCAGGAGGAGCCGATGACGCCGATCTGACAGCCGTTGGCGGCTCAGTCCTCACAGCAGACGGCTGCTCAGCGGCCTCGATGGATCGCCGCACACCTTCAAAACGCTCACTCCAGGCACTATTGGTGCGGCCGAGCGTAAGTACGCCGATGGTTGTAAGACTCACCAGAGTCAAAAATCCGGTGATCAGCCATGGGAAATTCCAACGCTTCCGCTCAATCGGCGGAAGGTACTCAGGCCGTTCGCGCTCCATACGCCCCCCAATCACATCCAGATTACATTGTACTGGGGTGTAGGGCAGTCGCCCGTACAGTCGCGCCTTACACGCGCTGACACGATCTCTGTCCACGACTCATCTAGACCACAATGGACGCCTCGGCGTCGGGGCCGAGATCATGCGCGTCCAGGCGTCGCTCTCGGCGAATACCCGCGCTTGCGGCACGCGCTGACCCATTCGGTAGTGCCCGATTGCACCGTCTGTAATCCCCAGCAAGGCGCCAGTGGCTATTTGGGGTCGTGAGCAGCAAATGATCGATTACAAGGGCGGGATTGGTAGCGAGAAGGTTGGAAACCTGATTCGAGGTGTGGCGAAAGGCAATCCTTCCGGGTTGCTCTATCATGAGGCATCGAGTTCGATGTTTGGTGAGATAAACTCGTACACCGGCTACCAGTTGACAAATTTCGGCGAATGGAAATGAACCTGGAAATCCTAGAGAAATGGTGCCAGGATGGGATCACAATGTTGTCTTCTCCTGACGATACCCCGAACCTTGTCGAATTGAGGCGGAAATTGGTTGCGCACTTTTCTCGCAGCCCCAAGCTCTACGAGCTAGCAAGCGATATATCCGAGGATTTGAGTGATCTTCCTGAGGATGCGAGGCGTATTGCAAGGGAGTACCTCATCTCTACTTATGGGTTCAGCTTTGAATTCTTTATGGACAGGGCCTCGGCCAAGGCTCGTGCAATTCTGAAGCGTGGACGAGTCAGGAATAAGGCGGATTTTCGCGTATTGTCTGACTTCCTGACGGATAACGTAATTGATGAGGGAGTGGCGCGGGTTGCGGAGAAGCTGCTTGATGACTACTCGAAAGATCTGAAGTAGAGAACTTGATTCATCGCGCAATCAAAGGCCGCCCCATGACCTTCACGCAGCGCGAGGCGCTGTTGAGTCAGGTGGGACAGCGATTCACTACTGATGCCCATTTAATGCGCTTGAGCCGAGCCCGCGAGCTACTGCATATTCAGCCTTACACGACACCTGCTGGTCGAGTGATTCACCCACCTAATGTTCTTGGGCCTCAATGATCGATCTGCCTTGTCCATCGTGTGGCTTCCTGACCCTGGAAGGCTCCTACGGATCATTTGCCATATGTCCGATCTGCGACTGGGAGGATGACGGAGTACTACTTGCCAACCCCACATCCGTCGGCGGAGCCAGCGGCGAGTCCCTGGCGCAAGCGCAGCAGAAAGCTCTTTTCAGGTTGCCTATTGGCGTCAATGTCGCAAGCGGCTTTCGCCGCGGGTCTAGCTGGCGCCCTTTATCCAGCTCGGAAATCAGGCACTACGAAGCCTTAAGGGACGACAAGCACTGGCACAGCAAGGCCGTCTCGCACGAGGGGGAGGCTTACTGGTCGAACTTGGGCGATCTCTCGATCTGAATCCACTTTGAACTCAACTCATGACGTTCACGAATACCCACTACTGCCTGAATCCGGACATCGTCAGGGCAGGGGATTAGGGATATCTATCAGGGGCAGGGCCCAGCACTCCCGCGCGCATACACCACGTAAAGCTCACGCCGCTGCTCCCATGCGTGGCGATACCGCAACAGCGTGCCGGACTCGCTGAGCGTGAACGCGTCATCGTTCTCCTGACTTCTGTTCAATTGGCCCTGCGCGTCAAGCCGATAGACGATCGGCTGGTCAGCCACCAAGTCCAGCCACTGCCGTTTCAGTCGCAGCTCGTGTCATCGGCCAGCAAGCCCGAGCCATCGCCACCTGCTTGTTGAGGTTGGCAATCGCTCCATCGAGCCCCTCCTGGAACCACCCTGTATTCGGCGAGAGGCCCTGCGCCAAAGCCCATCCCGGAAGCGCCCAAGACAGCACGCGCAGTCACGCTCATCGGCATCTGCCTACCGGCCCTGGTCGCCATCGGCATTACCTACCCCCCCCCCAAAGAGCGCCCCGCTTAGCGAGGCTTGACAAGTCGAGGATGGGGGAGTAATTCGTCACCCAAATAGAAGCTGAGTCACTTATCACCCTTCACTCAAGGATGTAGCGGACATGAATTCTGCCAGGGACAGGCGGGAGGGAAAGGCTCCCCGTAGCACTTATCGCAGCCCACGACTTTGCTCGCTCATCGTGGGCGTAGCGCTTATGTTGGGAGCCGGATTCCACGTGTCGGCCCAAGATGGACTCTTTAGCTACCAAGAATATGAGAAGCGGATAAAGAGCGCGCAATCTGTCACCGCCATCTCTGCGGACGAGGTGTTCGGCGATCGAACCTCGGGGTTCGACGGCAGCACTGAGTTTCTCATTGAAGATGTCTCCATTCCTGGCAACTTCGACCTTCCGGTCAGCATTGCCCGACGCTTCGGGGTGGAAGCGGTCAACCGAGGGTCTCGCTACAGCGAGGCCAAAGGACTGACACTCTTTGATGATTGGGAAATCGTCGTTCCCTATATGTCAGGCGTTTGGACCAAGGGTGCTGGGTGGATTACTGGCGATCGAGGCGCTCAGACCACACAGCGCTGCTCGGTCAATAAAGCGCCCTTCCTATTGGAGACTTGGGGCTATACCGATATCGGCTTCGGCATTGACGTGAAGTGGCATGGTGGAAATGGCGAGGAGCTTCTGATTGCTGATGACCCGTCCTATGCCACAGCACCAGGCCTGGAGGCGCCCAAGTGGATGACTACCTCCAGAGCCCGGTTCAGTTGTTTGGCTGCAACACGCAACGGTTATCCGGGCGAGGCGTTTATCGGGCACACCCCTGATGGAAAGAAGTACTTCTTCGACTGGGGCGTGGAAAGGCCCTATGCGAGGGCTGAGTTCAATAACGGTGCCGGTAGTCGTTCGGTGGAGCGTAAGCGGGTTTATCTTCTGGCCTCGCGTGTGGAGGATCGCTATGGGAACTGGGTATCCTACAGCTACAACGGGGATAAGCTAACCAAGATCGAGTCCAGCGACGGTCGCCGGATTGACCTGAGTTACGATGGCGACGGTCGGGTAGCCACTGTGACGGCCAATGGGCGGGTTTGGCGATATGCCTATTTGGGGGATGCGGACGGCAATGACGGCGGCTTGTCCCGCGTCACGCTTCCCGATGGCTCCGCTTGGACCTACAGTCATCGCGGGCGTCTTCAGTCCAGCTTTCCTTACCGCAAAGCCGACGACGATGGTGGTTGTGAGATTCGCGCCGGCAGAGAACCCCCTCCCACGCAGATGACTGTGGTCTCTCCGTCGGGGGCCCGGGGCGTGTTCGACTTCGAAATGGAGCTGTTTATTCGCTCCGACCCCTGCCAAGGACTGGCGCCCTCCCACTACCAGGTTTGGTCTTTGAAGCGGCGTACCATCACCGGGCCCGGCCTGCCACCAATGGTGAGTACGCGAAACTACAACCTGCAGCTGCCGGGAGGCGGTCGTTGGTCCAGTCTGACGAGGCCGGATGGGACGCAGATTCGAGAGCGCTATGGCGCTGACCCAGGATTGGATGAGCGAAAGCTCCTTCAAAAGCAGGTTTTGGATGCGGCAGGCCAGGTGCAACGCGAAGAGTTTTCGACCTACCTGTTCGGCTCTGCAACTGGGCCGTTTGCTGAACGAATTGGGCGCTCGATTAGTATTCAGTCGGGCCAATTCCTTGCAGGTACGCTCAGTGCGCTGAGCGAAAGCCAATCCTCTCAGGATGGTGATACCTATCGCGTGATCTTCAGTGACTTCAATCGTAGTGCACGTCCAGGACGTGTGACTTACACCGGTCC